>JANONY010000022.1:0-8632 GCA_031421055.1 Actinomycetes bacterium
TCGACCGACTCGCACTGCGCCTCGGACTCGCACTCATCATGTGGGGACGGCGCCCAGTGCGCGCACGCACGGAACGCTACATCACGTATGCCGAGCTCACCGAGCTCGGCAAGCTGGAGGCGGCGCGCCACCGCGCGCGCCAGCCACTCGGTCCGTACGTATGAATCGCGTCTCAACGAAGGCCGTCACCGGTTTCGGTGGCGGCCTTCGGTCGCTGTCTTTAGTCGCTGTCAGAGTGCCCGCAGCCTCGGCGCTAGGTCGTTTTCGAACAACTCGAGGAACCGCCGCTGGTCGGCGCCTGGCCCGTGGAAGACGAGGTGGTTGAATCCGATGTCGATGTACTTCTTTATGTCGGCGACGACGCGATCGGGGTCGGAACCGACGATCCACCGGCTTGCAATTTTGTCGAGCGGGAGGGCATCCGCCGCCGTCTCCATCTCGATCGGATCGCTGATGTCGTGCTTCTGCTCTTTGCTCAGCGCGAGCGGCGCCCAGAAACGCGTGTTCTCGCGCGCGGTCTCAAGATCGGTGTCGTAGCTGAGTTTGATCTCGATCATGTGGTCAAGTTCGCGCCCGGATTCGGCGACGGCGGGCAGAAGTTGCTCGGTGTAGAGCTCCATGCCCTTGCCGCTCGTGCAGATGAAGCCGTCGCCCGCCTGCCCCGCGTAGCGCGCGACGACGGGGCCGCCCGCCGCGATATAGATCGGGATCGGCTGCTCGGGCCGGTCATAGATGCTCGCGTCCTTGAGACTGTAGTACTGGCCGTCGTAGCTGACGCGGTCTTCCGTCCAGAGTTTGCGCATCAGCTCGACCGACTCTCGCAGCCTGTGTAGGCGTTCTTTGAACGCCGGCCACTCTGCTCGCCAGCCGGTCGCAACCTCGTTGAGGGCTTCGCCGGTGCCGACGCCGAGAAAAATGCGGCCGGGGTAGAGCACGCCCATCGTCGCGAAAGCCTGGGCGAGCACTGCGGGGTTGTACCTGAAGGTCGGCGTCATGACGCTCGTGCCGATGGTGATCTTCTCGGTGCGCTCGCCGACCGCGGCCATCCAGGTGAGCGCAAACGGCGCGTGGCCGCCCTCGTGCCGCCACGGTTGGAAGTGATCGCTCACCGCCACCGACTCCATGCCCCGTGCTTCGGCCTCGACCGCAATCTCGACAAGCTCGCGCGGGGCGAACTGTTCTGCGCTGGCTTTGTATCCGAGTTTCAAGGCGCGGGTGGCGCGGTGCGCGTTGGGGGCATCGTGGGTGTCGTTGGCGTCGTGGGCGTCGTGATGGGGGTCGTGGGTCACTTGTCTATTGTGCACTCGGATTTGTCGCTTGTCTCGTCGTGGCGCCCGGGGCATCCGGCCGAAGGAGTGCGGCTGGGCCGCTTGCTGCTCCTGTTCCGCTCGCTGCTGCTGTTCCGCTCGCTTGCTTTCTTGGTGGGCGGCTCTTCTCCTCCACAGGCTCCTCTCCTCGCCAAATCTGTGGACAAGATCTGCGTGCAAGCACTCGAACATACCTTCGAACAATGAGACAATTGTTTCATGTCCCTCTCCTCCGCGATCGCCGCGCTCACACCGGCCGCTGAGGCGTGCGCGCACGCGGCTAGGGTTGGCGCCGCTGCTTTGACGGATGCCGTGCTGCTCGAGCAACAGGGCCAACTCGCTGCCTCGGTTCGACTCCTCGAAGTGGCGGCGGCCGCGCTCGCAGCCGAGATCGAGCACCGCTCTCGGCCAGAACTCGGCTACACGGGTCTGGCGCAAAGACTCGGAGCTCGTACCCCAGCGAAGCTCGTCCAGCGGATCACCGGTCTGAGTTCTCCAGCGGCCCAGCGACTCGTCCACGTCGGCACCATGATCGCCACCGCTGCTGCGCATGACGCTGACCCGGCGGTGGCGATCACCGAGCCGTGGCTGATGCCTGCGCTTCGCGCAACGGCGGCCGGCACGCTTTCTGGCGAGGCACTCGAGGCGATTCGCTTGGGGCTGGGTGTGCCCACCGAATCAACCTCAGTGGATGCCCTCACCGCAGCGACAGCACAGCTTGTCGAGCTGGCCACACGACTCACTCTCGAACTTCTGGCCGCGCGGGCCCGCGAGCTCCGCGACGACCTCGATACCGCAGGGGTTGCCGAGCGTGAAGACGAGCGACGCGGGCGGCGCTTCCTCCGGCTGTACGCGCAACCCGACGGCATGACGCGCATATTCGGGCTCCTCGACCCAGAGTCGGCCGCGGTCGTGAAGAACGCGATTGACGCGGCGACCTCGCCAAAGCTCGGTGGTCCGCGGTTCGTCAGCGCCGCAGACCGCGCGCGCGCAGAGGCTCTCGCCAACGACGAACGCACTGCGCAGCAAGTCGCGGTCGACGCGCTGGTAGAGCTTGTTGAGATTGCAGTGAGAGCTCACGGCAACACCGTGCTCGGAGTCCGCCGCGCCGATGTGCGCGTGCTCGTGACCGATCGGGATCTGCGTAATCGGCACCTCAACGCCCGGTCTGGCGCCGCATTCATCGAGGGGCAGACCGCTTCCGTCTCCATCGCAACTGTGCAGCGTCACGCCTGCGAGGGTGGATACGTTCCGATCACGTTCAATGACGACGGCCAGAGCCTCAACCTCGGGCAGGCGCAACGCTTTCACACCACTCGACAGCGCATCGCGATTGCTGCCCGCGACGGAGGTTGCATCGGCCCCGACTGTGATCGCCCGCCCGCTTGGTGTGAAGTGCACCATATCGACGAATTCAGTCTTGGCGGAAAGACCGACCTGCGCGACGGTGTATTACTCTGCCGACATCACCATCTGCTGGTGCACAACAACGACTGGCGAGTCACGCGCCAGGGTGATCAGTACTGGCTGGTGCCGCCGCCCGGGGTTGACCCGCGCCAAGTACCGATTGCGTTGCACACGAAGAGCGCGGCGATGCGTCGGCTGCTTGCCGCCGTGTAGCTTGCTGCCGTGCAGTCAGTGCGGGTGCCTGCGCCGCTACCGCTCTATCCCTTGTCCAATGCCGAGAGCAGCTCGGCCTTCGTCAGCTTCGAGTAGCCGGCGATGCCCTGCGCTTTGGCGAGCTCGCGCAACTCGGCGACGGTCGTCGTCGGCTTGGTCGTCGTCGTCTTGGTCGTCGTGGCGGCAGTGCGTTCGACGGGAGTCAGTGTGCGCGGCGTCGTCGCAAACCCGACCGCAGTATCGGCAACTTTGTCGATCGCGTCCTCCACAACTCGCTCGGCGGACTTCGCCGCCCTCTGCACGGCCTGCTTTGCCGACCCCTGCTTGGCCGACTCCTGCTTGGTCGACCCTTGCTTGGCCGCCCGCTTCTTGGCCTTTCGCGCGACCTCAGCATCGTGCCGCAGTCTCTCGCGGGCAAGGATCCGTTCGCGCCTCTTGTTCGCCTTCGCCACGACCTGCGCCGCTCGCACCGCGGCCTTCTCGGCTTTCGCCAACGCTCTTTCGGCCTTCTTGAGCTTTCTCGACTTGTTCATGTGCCCCAGTCTGGTAGCCGAAACTGAGACTCTACTGGGCGTGAGGTGAGCGCCGCGGGTCGGGTCACCACGAGCCTTCTAGCTGGTGAATTCTGGATTCGGCCCAGGTCATCAGCCGTGCGACACCCGTCATCGAGAGAACTGTCTTCGTCATCGATCCGCACACGCGAGATCAGCGCGCCGAGCCAGCGCGCCGAGCCAAACTAATCTCTGTGCCGCAGGTAGTCGGCAACGACCGCCGGCACGTAGGGGCTCACGTCGCCGCCAAGGGCAGCGACTTGTCGCACGAGCGAACTCGACACGTGCGCGTGCGCAGGATCGGGCAGCAGAAAGACCGTCTCCACTCCGGCGAGATTGCGATTGACGATCGCCATCGGGGTCTCGTAGGCCACGTCGACTTGCGATCGGATCCCCTTGACCAGCACGCTCGCGCCGACCTCGGTGCAGTAGTCGACCAAGAGCCCAACGCTCCAACTCGTGACGACGATCTTGCCCGTGAGGTGCGCCGCCGCGACTGCCTGCTCGATCAGCGAGACGCGCTGGGCGATCGGCAGCAGTGCCGACTTGTCTGGATTGTGAACCACCAGAACGTGCAGCTCATCGAACAGACCAGCTGCGCGGTCGATCACGTCGAGGTGCCCGAGGGTGACCGGGTCGAATGACCCTGGAACGACAGCGATCCGGTACATGGGGCAAGCCTACTTGGGCTCGCCATGCAGGCTAGTTCTTCGCGAGGAACGCCTGCGCGCTCTCATCCAATCGCCGGTTGAGCGCTTCGCGCAGGGCGGGGTGTTCTGCGAGTGCGAGATCGATTTCCAGCACCCGAGCCGCGAGTTCGCGCGCCTCGCTGATGAGGTCGCCGTCTTTCGCGACTCGCAACAAACGGAGGCTTGACCTACCTCCCGACTGCACACTCCCGAGCACGTCGCCCTCCTGCCGCAGTTCGAGGTCTTTCTGAGCGAGCTCGAACCCGTCGAGAGTCGAAGCGACTGCCTCCACTCGATCTCGGCCGAGTGTGCCCTCCTCGGCCGCGGTGACGAAGAGACACAGCCCCTGCACTCCCCCACGGCCCACCCGGCCGCGCAACTGGTGCAACTGCGAAACACCGAAGCGGTCGGCGTCGAGTACCACCATCGTCGAGGCGTTGGGCACGTCTACGCCCACCTCGATCACTGTCGTCGCAACCAGCACGTCGATCTCGCCGGCCGCGAAAGCGCGCATCGTGCGCTCCTTCTCATCGCCCGTCATGCGACCGTGCAGCGGTTCGACGCGCGTGCCAGGCAGCTTCGCTCGTACCTCGATCAGGGCCGTCTCGACGTTGGCGCCCTGCGGGGCATCCGGCTCTTCGGTGAGGGTCGGGCTAATGGCCGGACACACCACGAAGGCTTGGTGACCCTTGGCGAGCTCTTCAGAAACCCGCTCCCAAATCCGCCCGGCCCACCCCGGTTTCTCGGCAAGCGGCACCACGTGCGAAGCGATTGGCGAACGACCAGCCGGCAGCTCGGCGATGGTCGAGATGTCGAGATCGCCGAACACGGTCATGGCCACGGTGCGCGGAATCGGCGTCGCCGTCAACACAAGCACGTGCGGCGGATGCTGCGCCTTCTGCCGAAGGGTCTCGCGCTGGTCAACCCCGAAGCGGTGTTGCTCATCGATCACGACGAGGCCGAGGTCGAAGAACCCGACGTTGTCACTCAAGAGCGCATGAGTGCCGACAACGATGTGCGCGCTGCCGGAGACCGCGCCGAGCAGCGCCTTCTTTCGCTGGGCGACCGGCAGCTGGCCGGTCAACAGTGTCGGGCGAAGCCGCGCCGCGAGGTCTGGACCGAGCGTCGCCACGATCGAGCGAAGGTGTTGCGAGGCGAGAACCTCGGTCGGTGCGAGCAATGCCGACTGTCCGCCGCTCTCGGCGACGGCAAGCATGGCGCGAAGCGCGACTAGAGTCTTGCCAGATCCGACCTCGCCCTGCACGAGGCGGTTCATCGGAAAGCCCTCGGCCAGGTCTCGGCTGATCTCGAATCCGACGTGTTCTTGGTCGCCAGTTCGAGCGAACGGCAGCGCCGCGTCGAAGCCGTCAAGCATGGCGCCCTGCACCCGCGGCGTCGCCGGAAGCGACCGTGCAATCGCGCGTTGTTGCAGCAGCGCCGCCTGCAGCACGAAGGCCTCCTGAAAGCGCAGAGATTTGCGAGCCGCGCCCCAATCGGCGTCTTTGGTCGGGCGATGGATCAGCTCGATAGCTTTCGAGAACGGGAGCAGTTTGCGGGTGGCTCGCACCGCATCCGGCACCGGATCGTCAAGGGCAGGCAGGGTGTCGAGCACGATCGCCATCGCCTTCTGAATCTGCCATGAGGCCATCGTCGACGTTGCCGGGTAAATCGGGATGGGCAACTCGGCCCAGGCCTTGGCGGTTGAAACGTCTGGGTCGCCATCGGCAGGCTCGAAGAGCTCGTAGTCGGGATGCGCGAGCTGCGCGGTTCCGCGATAGTCGCCGACTTTGCCCGCGAAGATTCCGCGCACCCCTGGCCGCAGCTCTTTCGCGCGCCACGCCTGGTTGAAAAAGGTGAGCACAAGAAATGCCGTGCCGTCAGTGATGCGCACTTCGACGATGGAGCCGCCGCGATTGCGCATCGGGCGCTCTCGCAGCTCGATCACTTCGGCGACGATGGTCACGTTCTCATCCATCGGAAGTTCGCTCAGTGCGGTCAACTCGCCGCGGCGAACGTAGCGGCGCGGGTAGTGGCTGAGGAAGTCGCCGATCGTGCGAATGCCGAACGCCTTCTCGAGCGCCGTCGCCGTGCGCCCGCCGAGGGCGGTGCTGAGCTTGGCGTCGAGCGGACTGGTCACAATTCGAGGGTAGCGGCCTCGACCGGGTCGACCGCAGGTAGCGTGGGAGATGATGACACGCATAATCGCCGGATTCGCCGGCTCAGTACCGCTGGTCGTGCCTCGCTTCGGCACGCGGCCAACGAGCGACCGCGTTCGCGAAGCGATTTTCTCATCGCTCGACGCGCGCGGCGTGATCGAGGGTGCGCGTGTGCTCGACCTCTATGCGGGCTCTGGGGCGCTCGGGCTCGAGGCTGCATCGCGCGGGGCGGCGAGCGTCACGCTCGTCGAGAATTCGCTTCAGGCGACGCAAGCGTGTCGCAAGAACGCTGCGGTGCTGCTCAGAGCCGCACCGAAAGGTTCTCTCGCCATCGAGATCACCAGCTCGCCCGTGCAGACGTTTCTCCAGGGGTCACGCGCAGAGTGGGACGTCGTCTTTCTCGACCCGCCCTACGAACTTGGGCCCGCCGAGCTCGTACACAACCTCGAGCAACTCGTCTCTCGACTGTCAGCGGATGCCGTCGTGGTCATCGAACGCAGCTCCCGCGATGCAGAACTCGCCTGGCCAGCCGGACTCGAGCTAGATAAGCGCAAAGACTACGGCGACACGTCGGTGTGGTGGGTCAGGGTTAGCCCCGTCCGCCATCCCAACCCGTGAACGGGTCCCAGCCTCCTGGCGCGTACGGCTGCCCGTCGACCAGCACGCCCGCGCCTTCTACAACGAGGCCAATCGGCCGAAAGCCTTCGGGGGGCTCGCGCGTGAACGTTGCGAGCAGCGAATGATCCTCGCCGCCGTCGAGGGCTTCGCGCGACCCGACGGCCGATGAGTCGAGGGCGAACGCGACACCCGATGCCTTCGCAACGCGCGCCGCGTCGAGCGCGAGACCGTCGCTGAGGTCGATCATTGACGTCGCTGCGGCGAGAGCCGCGATGCGACCGAGCGCGATCGGCGGGCGTGGGGCAAGTTGCGCCTCGATCGGAGCAGAACCTCTCAAGGCGGTGATGGTGTTTACGCCGTGCTCGAAGAGCATCCGCAGGCCGGCCGCGGCTAAACCGAGATCGCCGGCAACGGCCACGATGTCGCCGACCTTCGCACCAGCGCGCGTGACCGGCGCGCGGCCCTCGAGGTCACCAAACGCCGTGACCGCGATCGTCAGTGTCGCGCTCACCGAAAGGTCTCCGCCGACCACGCCACACCCCGGTGCCATCACCGCGCACGCCTCGCGAAGTCCATCGGCGATGCCCTCGAGCAGCGCGATCGCAGAATCGGGCGGGGCTGCAATCGCAACCACGAGCGCGGTCGGCAAGGCGCCCATCGCCGCTATGTCTGACAGGTTTGACGCCGCGGCCTTCCAGCCAAGATCGAACGGCGTCGACCAGGCGAGCCGAAAATCTGGCCCGTGGATCATCATGTCGGTCGTCACCACGAACCGGCCGTCTGGGGCGGCGATGACGGCGGCGTCATCGCCCGGTCCAAGAATCGCGGATGTGGCGAGCGGCAACCGCGGAAACAGGCGCGCGAGCACGGCGCTCTCGCCGATCGCGGCAAGAGTGCCTTGGCCTAGACCGCTCGCCTCGCTCATACCTCGATCTCGCCGCCGACGGCGCGCAGATGCTCGCGAAAGGTCAGAGCGGGGTTGAGTGCCCGCGCCGCGAGGAACGCATCGAAGCGAACCTGCCCGCGCAGCGAGTCGCCCGCGGCGATGCGCTCGGCCTGCCTGCGTTCGGTGTCGCGAATCGTCTCGGCGTTGGCGACAATCTCGTCGGCCCGGTCGGCGGCAAAGAACAGCACCCCGTCTTCGTCGCCGGCCACAATGTCGGCGTTCGAGACCGTCCAGTCGCCGACGCTCGCGCTCGACAATGCCTCGGGTGCGCGCTCGGCAGCGAACAGCGGGCCGGTCGGAATCGAGCCGAGACTGAACACCGGGAGCCCGATTCGCTCAATGTCAACCGAGTCACGATTGAGGCCCCACATGACGATGCCGCCGAGCCCGGCCTCGCGCGCCTCCAGAGTCACGAGATCGCCGACGCAGCTCTCGTCAAGGCGACCCGCGTTGTCGACAACGAGCACATCCCCCGGCGTCGCCAGCCCGAAGGCCTCAAGAAAGACGTCGACGCTGCCGACGTGTTGCGCGGGCAGCACTCGCCCGATCAGCCGCCAGCCCGCGACGACCGCGTGGGTGCCGGCGGGCGCGCAGCGCACCTCGACCCCGGCCCGAAGGCATCCGTCGGCGAGGTGGGCGGTGGTTAGCGTGGCGAAGCGCGCGGTCAGCTCGGCGTTGTGCATGAGCTTCACGCTAGCGCCTTGTGCTGCTACCAGCCGAAGCCGGCCGACGTTCGCAGGGTGAA
>JANONY010000023.1:0-2047 GCA_031421055.1 Actinomycetes bacterium
GCACCGACACCGTCGAAAACGGCGAGCGCCGGTTGGTGCCGAACCTCATCGATGAGCTCGGCCGATGGGTTCGCTTCGAACCGACCGCTCGAGCCGTCGACGAACACCAGCGTTCCCTCGACGAGGTTGAGAGCTTCGGGCGCCGCAACGATCGCGGGAATGCCAAGCGACCTCGCGAGAATCGCAGTGTGCGAGGTTGGTCCGCCGTGCGCCGTGATGATCGCGAGGCAGGTCGCCCGATCAAGCAGGGCGGTGTCGGCCGGCGCTAGGTCGCGCGCCACGAGCACGAACGGCTCAGCACTCTCTGGCAACCCCGGTGCAGGGCGGCCAAGCAAAGCGGCAACGACGCGATTGCGCAGATCGTGCACATCGGCGACCCGCTCTGCCATGCGCCCACCCTGCTCAGCCAACTGATCGGCAAAGCCTGAAATCGCTAGCCACGAGGCGCGCTCTGCGCTCTCTCCGCCGGAGATGATTGTCGTCGCCTCGCGCACGAGCGTTTGGTCGGTGGCCATGAGCGCACCAGCCTCAAGAATCTGTCGAGCCTCGCCACTCACGAGGGCAGCCCGTTCACGAAGTACGGTGGCCACCTCGTTCATTGCCCGTGTCAGCCGCTCGCTTTCGGCCGCCACGTCGTCTGGTGCACGGTGCTGCGGCTCGAGCAGAGGCTCTGGCATGCGCAGCACGAGGCCGACGGCGCGGCCGGGGCTCACGCCGAGCGGCGCGGCTGTCACGCGCGGTCGAGGGGCGGGCATGGATGCGGCGGTCACGAGTTCGCCAAAACCCTCTGTCATCAACCGTTCCACGATCGCCAGCGCGCGCGCTGCGTCCGCGCCCTCCGCGCCGAACACAAGCCGGTCACCGAAGCGAGCGCCGAGAATGAGTACGGATGTGGGCCCGGTCACAGCAACAGCCGGCTTACCGGTGCGCAGATTAGCCGCACTCACTCGCGCGTCAAGGCCAGCGAGGGCTTCAACTAGCACGGCCGCCGGGCGAGCATGCAGTCCGTCGGGGTTGATCACCTCGAGCTCGCGGTGCAGCTCTGCGCCAGCGAGCACGGCCGCGAGCGCTTCAAACAGCAACGCAGTCGAAGCCGCGCCCGGGTCCACATGGCCAGCCGTGCGCTCGCCCGCCGCGCTGGCGCGCCCCTTTCGGGCGACGAGGGTGAGCGTCGAGTCGCGGCCGGCTCGCGCTGCGGCCTGGGCCGCGCGGGCGGCCGCGGCGAGGTCAGACCCCGCGGCAATCGCCGCGTCATACGCTTCGATCGCCGGCAGCATTGCATCGAACATCGTCTTATCGCCAAGCTCTGCTTTGCCTCGAGCCACGACCCCCTCTAGCCCCGCGCGAAGCGCCGTGCCCAGCGCGGCGCCGTCAAGCTCGCTCGCATCGCCGGCGCTCATGCCAAAGCGGAGGAAGAACGTTCCGTACAGCGGACCGCTCGCGCCTCCCACCGGGCTGACCAAGGTCATACCGACACCCTTGAACAGCTCAGCGATGTCGCCAGCCGGCGCGGCCGCGAGGTGGTCGATCACGGCCGTCATGCCTTTGGCGAGGTTCGAGCCGTGGTCGCCGTCACCAATAGCTGCGTCGAGTTCTGACAGCTGCACAGCGTGCTCGGTGACGAGCGCGTCGAAGCTCGACAACCAGGCGATGCACTGCCTGAGCGACACGCTGCTGTCAGTCATCGCTTCTCCCATCGCAGGCCGGCGTGGCTATGACTACAGGCTAGCCAGCACCTCGCGCATGAGCGAAGCCGCCTCGCTCGGCGTCTTGCCGACCTTGACTCCGGCAGCCTCGAGCGCCTCTTTCTTAGCCTGCGCGGTGCCGGCCGAGCCAGAGACGATCGCGCCAGCGTGACCCATCGTCTTGCCCTCTGGGGCGGTGAAGCCCGCGACGTAACCGACAACCGGCTTGGTGACGTTCGCTTTGATGAACTCGGCCGCGCGCTCTTCTGCGTCGCCGCCGATTTCGCCGATCATGACGATCGCCTTGGTCTCTGGGTCGGCCTCGAATGCCGCGAGAGCGTCGATGTG
Source organism: Actinomycetes bacterium (assembly GCA_031421055.1). Classification (GTDB taxonomy): domain Bacteria; phylum Actinomycetota; class Actinomycetes; order Actinomycetales; family Microbacteriaceae; genus Conyzicola. The sequence goes on from JANONY010000023.1 coordinate 2,034, forward strand.
CGTCGTGCCGATGA
>JANONY010000024.1:0-7816 GCA_031421055.1 Actinomycetes bacterium
GCACTCGGCGCATGCCCCAGACGCCCATCCAGCGGCTGGTGAGTGGACCGGCGATCGCCTGACCGATGCTCGCGGCGGCAAGCACGAGGCCGGCCGCGCCATAGGAGTTGTGAATGCGCTCTATGTGTATGAGATACGCGAGCGACAACATTCCGAACGGAAAGCGGGCGGTCAACTGTGCGGCAATAATGCGAGCGACCCCGGGGGTTTTCAACAGGCTCCCGTAGCTACTCACGTGTTCCAGCTTATGCCGCTGCGCCCGGGTGGTGTCGGTGCGGCAAATTGCGCGCAATTCGGCGGCTTGTGTCGCCCGATTTCGGTGTCGGAGGGGCCGCCTAGGCTGTGCATAACTGGTCGAACTTATGCACAGCTGTGGATGACACGCCCACTACATCTAGGGTTAGCTCTCTTTCAGGGACACGATATATAGTGGTGAGACCCGCCGGGCCGAGCAGCGGGGTTTGGTAGTTTTTCGGCGTTTCTGAGGGAGAAAAAGTGGGCATCACTGTTGTTAAGCGCGATGGAACTCGCGAGCCGTACGACGCGAACAAGATCAACCTCGCGATCGAGCACGCGAGCGCCGGCCTCGACGAGAACATCACCTGGGTGACCCAGATCGCGAGCGAGCTCGAGTTGACGCTTTTCGACGGCATTACCACCCAGCAACTGGATGAAGCAGTAATCCAGGTCGCACTGCAGAACGTTAAAGACGACCCGGCCTTCGACATCGTCGCCGCTCGACTGCTGCTCAAGACCATCTACAAGCGTGTGCTTGGCGACTACGAGACTGCCGAGCAGTTGCTCGAACTGCACCGCGAGCACTTCGCGGCGAACGTCACGCGCGGCGTCGAAGAGGGGCTGCTCGACTCGCGACTCACCGAGCTTTTTGACTTGGAGTTGCTCTCTTCCCACCTCGCCCCCGAGCACGACGAACTGCTCAAGTACATCGGCGTCGTCACGCTCAACAACCGCTACGGCATCAAAGGCCGCAACGGCGACGCGCTCGAGGTTCCCCAATACTTCTGGATGCGCATCGCGATGGGCCTGTCGCTCAACGAGGCGAAGCCGAATGAGACCGCGATCGCGTTCTACGAAAAGATGTCGCGTCTGGAATATCTAGCCGCGGGAAGCACTCTCGTTAACGCCGGCACCGTTTACCCGCAGCTCGCGAACTGCTTCGTGATGGAAATGCAAGACGACATGGAGCACATCGCGAAAACCACGCGCGACGTCATGTGGCTCACTAAGGGCACTGGCGGCATCGGGCTGGCTGTCACCAAGCTGCGCGCGCAAGGGTCGCCGATTCGCTCAAACAACACGAGCTCGACCGGGCCGATTCCGTTCATGCACACGATCGACTCAATTCTGCGGGCGGTCAGCCGCGGCGGCAAGAAGTTCGGCGCCCTCTGCTTCTACATCGAGAACTGGCACCTCGACTTTCCGGAGTTCCTCGACCTTCGCCAGAACTCGGGCGACCCGTACCGCCGCACCCGCACCGCGAACACCGCCGTGTGGATCAGCGACGAGTTCATGAAGCGCGTGCAGAACGACGACGACTGGTACCTCTTCGACCCGCTCGAAGTCGGCGACCTCAACGAGTTGTACGGCAAAGCCTTCTCCGCGCGTTACACCGAGTACGTCGCGCTCGCCGAGGCCGGTGAGATGCGCATGTTCAAGAAGATCGGTGCGCGCGAGCAATTCAAGTCGATCCTCATCTCGCTTCAGACAACGAGCCACCCGTGGCTCACCTTCAAAGACACGATCAACAATCGGGCGCTCAACAACAACACGGGCACCATTCACCTGTCGAACCTCTGCACCGAGATCACGCTGCCGCAAGACAAAGACAACGTTTCGGTCTGCAATCTTGCGTCGATCAACCTGTCCCAGCACATGGTTTATGACGAGCAGGACATTGCTGGCAAGCTTGACTTCGCCAAGATCGAGGCGAGTGCTCGCCTCGCTGTGCGCCAGCTTGACAACCTCATCGACATCACCCGCTCTAGCGTGCAGGAGGCTGACTTCTCTAACGAGCAGAACCGTGCCGTCGGCCTCGGCGTCATGGGTTTCACCGACGTGATCGAAAGGCTCGGCATCAGCTACGAGAGCGAAGAGGCCTACGACCTCATCGACGAAATTCTCGAGCACGTCTCGTACGCCGCCATTGATGCCTCGGCAGAACTAGCAAAAGAGCGCGGTTCGTACGCCAACTTCGAGAGCTCAGGCTGGTCGAAAGGCATGGTGCCGCTCGACTCGATCGCGCTCACTGAAACCGACCGCGGTATGCCGATCAAGGTCAACCGAAAGACGCGCCTCGACTGGGACGCTCTGCGCGTGAAGGTCGCGGGAGGTATGCGAAACGCGACGCTGATGGCGATCGCGCCCACCGCATCCATCGGTCTTGTTGCTGGAACGACGCCGGGGCTCGACCCCCAGTTCTCGCAGATCTTCAGCCGTGCCACCTCGAACGGCAAGTTCCTCGAGGTCAACCGCAACCTCGTTGCCGACCTACAGAAGCTCGGGATCTGGGACTCGACTCGCGAGACAATCCTGCGTAGCCAGGGTGACATCCAGAACATCGCCAGCATTCCTGACTCGATCAAGTCGACGTACAAGACGAGTTTCCAGCTCTCGCCGTACTCGTTTCTCGAGGTCGCTGCGCGCGCCCAGAAGTGGATCGACCAGGCGATCAGCCGCAACATGTATCTCGAGACGCGTGACCTCGGCGACATGATGGACATCTACTTCGCGGCGTGGGAGCGCGGCGTAAAGACGACGTACTACCTGCACATGAAACCGCGCCACACGGCAGAGCAGTCGACCGTCAAGGTCAACAAGGCAGAAGACATTGACGCGTCGAAGGTCGCATCGGTTTCTTCGCACGGCTCTCCGGTAACGGCATCCTCCACTCCAGCACGAAGAGGCTTTGGCGGCCTCGCCCCGAATGCAGGTAACTGATGAACGACGAATACTATGTGCCCACTGACCCGATGGACGATTTGCAGTGCGAGGCGTGCCAATAGTGGGCATATTAGGCACAGGCCTGCAAGACGGCCTTCTACTGAAGCCGATCAAATACCAGTGGGCGATGGACCTGTACGACCAGGCCGTCGCGAACACCTGGTTTCCGAACGAGATTCAGCTCGGCGAAGACATCGCTGACTTCAAGAAGATGACGGACGAAGAACGTCACGCCGTAACCTTCTTGATGAGTTACTTCAACCCGAACGAGCTGCTCGTCAACAAGGCGCTCGCGTTTGGCGTCTACCCCTACGTCTCTGCGGCAGAGTGCAGCCTGTATCTCGCCAAGCAGATGTGGGAAGAAGCGAACCACTGCATGAGTTTTGAGTACGTGCTTGAGACCTTCCCGATCGACCGGGAGGCCGCCTACAACTCGCACGTCGACATCCCCTCGATGGCTCGAAAGGAAGAGTTCGAGCTCAAGTACATCCGGCGCATGACGGAGAACACGCTCGACATCACGACGACCGAGGGCAAGAAAGACTTCGTGCGCAACCTCGTCGCCTACAACGTGATTCTCGAGGGCGTGTGGTTCTACTCGGGCTTCATGGTGGCGCTGTCGTTCAGGCAGCGCAACCTGCTGCGCAACTTCGGTTCGCTCATGGACTGGGTTGTGCGCGACGAGAGCCTGCACCTCAAGTTCGGCATCAACCTGATTCTCACTGTGCTCGAAGAGAACCCCGACCTGCAGACCGAAGAGTTCGCTGCCGAGATCAAGCAGATGATTCTGGATGCGGTGGAGATGGAAGAGGAATACAACCAAGACCTGCTGCCCAACGGCATTCTCGGCCTCAACGCCACCTACATCAACCAGTACGTCAAGTACCTAGCCGACCGCCGCCTGGAAGAGCTCGGCTTCGAGCCGCACTACAACGTGACCAACCCGGCCAAGTGGATGGCAGCGGCGAACGACACGCTCCAGCTGGTCAACTTCTTCGAGTCGACCAACACGAGCTACGAGTCGAACGCGAGTGCGACGTCAAAGAAGACGGCGACGGAGAAGAAGGACTAGTTCGCTGCTTGAGGTGCGTTTGCGAGTAGACCCGGCTGGCGATGCAGCGCCGAAGTGCGAAGGGCCTGACCGGAATGAAGCTCGCCGATGATCCAGAGGCAGGCCCATGGACTCGGCCTGAACCAGGGCAGCGTACAGGCAGCTCACGACCAGAACAGTGGACTCTCGTGACTAAAATCGATGGCGCACGCCCGAATGGGCTGCTGCGGGGATTTCGGACGGTGGGCCCTCTTGAAACGGGGGTGGTGCAGATAGAGGGATTGCAGCATGACTGCAGTACGCCGACGGTTCAGCGAAGAGTTCAAAGATGAGTTGTGTCGGGAGGCGATTTCCGCCTCGAGGCCGACTCGTGAGGTCGCGGAGTCGTGTGGTGTCGGCCCGGAGACGTTGCGCGTCTGGCTGGTCAAATACCGGGACGCGAACGGCGGCGCCGGGAAGGATTTGACGCTCACGGAATACGAGTACATCGACTCCCAAAGCAGCAATCCGATCGCTCGCAGGGCAGTCAATGGCTGCACGACGTGATTGAAGGCAGCCCGATCGACGCGAGTGAGTTGTTGCGGTGCGGCGTTGATCCCGAAGTGGTCGAAGTGGTGACGCTGATGACGAGTGCCAAGGACGTGCCCGATGAGGTCTACTACGCGCGTATCGCGGCACATCAAGTGGCCCGCGAGGTCGGGCTCGCGGACATTGCGGACGACAATTCGCCCGTGCGGGTGAGCCAGCTTGATCCCGCAACCCGAGACCGACTCACCGTCAAATATGTGAAGGCACTTCGGGCTCTCAACGGCGTGTGACGGCGATGCCGGTTACTTGAGCCCGCCTTCATCAGCGTTATCCCAGTTTTTCATGGCCGCTGACAAACTCGTCCTCCCCGGCCGGATTTGACTCACAGTTACGACAGGAGAGCCCCAAAACTGGCGTGATGTCGGTGAGATCTCGGCGGAGCTTCGCTGGCGCTATGTCGAACGTGGGAACTGCCTACAAGCAACGATCAAGACGTTTCGGTTTGATGACAGGCATCCGAGGGAGATCGAATATCCCACCGCGATGGGAGCCGCCGGAAGCATCCAACGGATGATCGGCAGGCGGCGCTTGTGGTGGTCACGTCCCAGTCGGCACCCACAGTCAGGATTCTCAGCTCAACATTTCTCCGGCCTGAGTGACACGGACGGTTTGGGCGATCTTTTCCGCCGTTGTCAGGTCGGGTTGGGCACTGATGCCGCCTGCGCCCCGAGTAGACGCGGTTCCTGATGCGACAGCTAGGGCGAGCGCTTCGTCGATGGTTGCGCCGTGCAGCCTGGCGGCGAGGAAACCGGCGGCGAGCGTGTCACCAGCACCTACCGTGTCGATGAGCAATCCGGGTGCATCAGGTGCCGCGGCCCGATGAAAGATCGTCGTCTGGCTCGTGCGGTGCGCTACGACTGCCCCGTCGGCGCCGAGTTTACAGACGACGAGTGTGTCGGGACGCATCTGGTCCAAAACCAACTCGATGGCAGTGGCGAGTCGAGTGGTTCTCGTGATGCCGCAGAGTTCTTGTTCGTTCCCGAAGAACACGTCCACTTCGGCGAGAAGATCCAGGATGCCGCTGTCCCACTTTTCGTTTGGGTCGAAGTTGCCGTCGAGAGAGGTGGTGAGTCCGGCGGCTCTGGCGCGGGCGAAAAGAACGGGGGCATCTGCCCAAAGTGATTTCTGCAAAAAGAAGCTGCCGACGTGGAGATGGTTGAAGCCCTCAAAGAGCTCTTCTGGTACATCCGCTATGCTCACGGCTCCGATAGAACCCATGGACGTGAGGATGGCCCGGTCGCCGTCGGAGCGACTGAGGTGGGTGGAGGCGCCGGTGGGGATCGTAGCGTCGATCCGGATGGCGGTGGTATTGACATTTCGTCTTTTGAGCTCGGCGAGGAGGAAGTCTCCAAACGTGTCTCTTCCGCATACGGTGATCAAGCTGGTGGACAGGCCCAGCGCCGCGGCACCGCAGGCGGTGATCGCCGACGATCCGCCCATGGTGAGTGTGGTGGTGGAGACGATTTGTTCGTGCTGGCCGAAGAACAGCTCGGGAGTCTCGAGCGCAACAACAATGTCCACACATAGTTCGCCGACAACTAGTAAGCGAGCGGGCTTCATACCTTTGGCTGGGGAGCGGTCCATTCCGACCACACTCCTTCATATACGAAGCCGTTCTCGGCGGCCCAGTGCACGAAAGCACTGCTCGCTGCGGACCGGGCCGCCGAGATCACCTCGAGGCCTCGACCTTCCCCATGGATAGTGATGATGGGCCACTCGGGTTGGGAATTCGTGTCGGTAATCCCGCTGCCGACACCCGGTGAAGCATTCATCGCGCGGGCGATCACTCCGCCGGGTCCGAGCTCCAGCACTGATGCGATCGCATCCGCGATGGCTGCGAGCAGCGACTGCATCTCGGCGTGTCGAGTCATGACGACAGTAACAATCGGCATCAGCTGTCCGCCAGAACCGACCGGTTCAGAAAAGGTGGGCTGTCCGGGTTGCGACCTACTGCCAAGGCCATGGCAACGGCGAGTCGATGAGCCATCACCAGGCTTGCCTGCGAATCCAAATTGTCGGTGTAGACGGCGGCGCCAGTTGCGCGTATGTCGGCAGCAACTGTTTCGGGCAGATCACCAAACATCCAGATCAGCGAATTGGGGCCAGCGCAGGAAATGGGGCCGTGCTGGTACTCCCACACTGGGTAGGCCTCCGTCCAGGCCCCTGCTGACTCACGAAGTTTGAGGGCGGCTTCGTACGCTAAGCCGACAGTCCATCTATGACCGAGGAAGACGACATGCTTGATCAAGGCCGGGTCGACAGGGAGCTCAGCCACCAATGCCGCCCGGGCATCGTCAATCAGGCTCGGACTAACAGGACCGAGCGATGCGCGGAGAACGGTGAGCACGGTGGTGGCGAATCGGGTCTGCATAATGGACTCTTCGTCCGCGAATCCGAGGTGCACGACTCTCGAGCAGAGTCTGCCCAACGGAGTGTCAATATCTCCCAGGATCGCCGTGATGCGATGAGTAGCGCCATACTTCGCGACGATTTTTACAACGTCAGCGGTCGTGCCCGAGCGAGAGATAACAACGATGTGTTCGTCGTCATCGACCCAGGGGAGTTCGCTGGGGATAGCTGCCCGCGTGCGACCAATATTCGCGTCGTTACGCCAGTAGGCGTAAGAATCCCCAATGTAGTAGGAGGTGCCGCACCCAATGACGAGAACATGTTCACCGGCCGACGGTAGCAGGCTGAAGACCTTGTCTGGAAGCGCCAATGCCTGCGCCCAGATTTCAGGCTGACTCTGCAGTTCAGCGGAAGTCGACCTTCCAGGTTCGAATGCCCCGTCTGTCATGTGATGTCCTCACGGTAAGCACCGAAAAATACGGCGAAGTGAGGATAGTCAAGCAGAAATAAGCAGAAAATGAAAGTTCTTGACTATTTGAGTGCAAGTGCTGCATACTTCTCGAAACTGTGAGGTGCAGTGACGATCAACCACTCGCCCTCCAACGACGGAAGGATCACAGCGTGAATCTCAGCAAAAAACGTTCGCTTGCAGTTGCGGCGGGAATCGTGGCGGTCAGCACAGCTCTAGCCGGGTGTGCTGGCTTCGGGGGAGGCGGAGGTGGCGGAGGTGCCGCAGGCTCTAACGAGCTGACTTTCACCACGTGGGCGGGGGACAGCGAAGCAATCGCATTTAAAGCCCTGATCAAACAGTTCGAGGCCGAGAACGACGGCGTGAAGGTCAAGCTCAATGTGGTTCCTTATGCGCAG
>JANONY010000025.1:0-17232 GCA_031421055.1 Actinomycetes bacterium
TCAGCTGCCGGTGCCTCGGTGATTCTGCGTGCTCGTCTCGCAACGAATAAGGCGCTTGGTATCGCCGAAAAGATTGACGACGTGCTGATTTCGTTGACGAGTCAGGTGCAGATCATTCATCCGCTCGCGAACAACCCAAAGTTCTTTGTGTACATGATTGGCGACAAAACCAAGACTGGTCTCGCGATGGCGCGGTACAAGGCGACCGAAGCCGATCTCCAAATTCAGTTTTAGTGCGCCCGTCGTCGAAGCGTCCCTCGATCGTTGTGTGCCTCATCCCCGAGCCGCACGTCGCATTGCTCGCAGGGCGAACCGTCCGCGCATCCGCTGTGCCCCTCTAAAGCGGTGTATTGCTCTGCCATGAACGCCGCGATAATAAGAGGTAAATCGTCCACAAACTAGGAAACTGAAGATGAGCACAGAGTCCCGTTCGCCCCTTCGTTCTCTTCGGCGCGCCGCCCCTGAACCTGATCGGCCCGATTACTCTGAGCCAGATTTTTCGTCGTGGGCGTCTCGACTCGCCGACTACACGATCGGTGACTCGGCAGGCGCGCCAGCTGAGGTCAGTGCGCCGGTCCCGTCCGTTGTAGCGGTGGCCGATGCGGCACCGGATCGCCCGTCTCTCGAGTCGGTGCTGGAAAAGCTTTTGGCCTTCGATGGGTCTATCGGTGTTGCTTTGGTTGACAGCGAGTCGGGTATGGTGCTCGGCGAGGCGGGGTCTGCATCAAATTTGGGGCTGTCAGCTGCCGGTGCCTCGGTGATTCTGCGTGCTCGTCTCGCAACGAATAAGGCGCTTGGTATCGCCGAAAAGATTGACGACGTGCTGATTTCGTTGACGAGTCAGGTGCAGATCATTCACCCACTCGCGAGCAACCCAAAATTCTTTGTGTACATGATCGGTGACAAAACCAAGTCTGGTCTCGCGATGGCGCGGTACAAGGCGACCGAAGCCGACCACCAAATTCAGCTGTAGGACGGAGAACGATTATGGCGACGGAGCCGCAAATAGTAGACGAGGGGCTGCCGAAGGCCGCTCCGGAATTCCCGATGAGCGTTGGGTGGACGCAGGCCGTGGTAGCAGTCAACTCGATACTGCAGTTGTCTCTGCCTATGCTGCTCAAGATGGAAATCGAGGGGCACGGACCGCTCCTTGTCGACTTCCGCTATCACGCCTTCTCTTGGTCGACTCCGCTCGAGAATTTTCCGGTTGACGCCGTTCATACCGGGCTCGCGACAGAACCGACTGATCTCGATTCGCCTCCGCTGTTCGAGCTCCCTGGCCAGAACCTCGACGGCTTGCTCTGGCAGATGGGTATCAACTCGTTCGGTGGAGCGTCTGCTTCGTGGCTGCCGCCTGGCGGCCGTTTCAAGCTCAGTCGTTGGCCGAATCTCACCAAGCACGCCCACACCATCCGTCAAATGCACATGATGGCGATGCTCGGCAACGCGCACGTGAGCGTCGGCGAGCTTGCCGCTTTCGCCGGGGTCGACGACTCAGAAGCCCAGCGTCTTATCAACGCGCTGAGCCTGATGCGAATCGTGAACCATTCGGTAGAGACGCCCGCTCCCGAAGTCATCGAGGCGGTCGCTGTGCAACCATCGGGGCTGTTCGCACGCTTGCGTGCCAGGCTAGGGCGCTAACCGGTGCCAGAGCACGTCATTCTGTTTGCCGGCCCAATGGGTGCCGGCAAGACGACGGCTATTCAGAGCGTCAGCGAGATCGACGTTGTATCGACAGAAGCGATCAATTCAGAGCGGGATGTCGTCGATAAGCCGACTACGACCGTTGCCCTTGACTACGGCGAGATTGTGCTCGACGGCGAGGAAAAACTGCGCCTCTACGGTATTCCGGGGCAACGCCGCTTTAGCTTCATGTGGAGCATCCTCAAAGAACGCGCTGAGGGCATGGTGTTGCTCGTCAACAACGACGGCCCTGACCCGGTCTCCGAAATGTTAGAATACCTCGACGACTTTCGTGAGCTGTACAACCGTGGGGCTGTTGTGGTGGGGATCTCCCGCTCCGACGTGAACTCCGAGCGTTCGCTCGCCGATTTCTCGGATGCGCTCGAGAGAGAGCACCCTGGAACAGTCGTTCCCGTATTCACCGTCGATCCGCGTGATCGTGACCACATGGAGATGCTGTTGTTGGCTCTGGTAATCAATCTTGAGATGCGTGCTGCGTTCGGCATGGCCGGAATGGGGTCGATGTGACCACGGCCCTGCACAAACAACCGGCGGTAGTCGCGGCGGCATCGGAGATTCTCGATTCGATGAAAGACGTGTCGAGTTCGCTCATCTATGCGGCCCTGCTCACCGACGATGGCTTTGACGTTGCGCGACTTCCCGGCCAAACCGACGGTGCCAAGTTTGCGAGTATGGCGAGCTCGATGCAGGCTCTCGGCGACGCAGTGGTGCGAGAGCTTCACAGCGGCACCAGCCAGTACATCATCATCGCGTCAGAGAAGGGCTACGTGGTGCAGCTCCGCGTTCCCGGTCACCACATGGTGCTGTCGGCGCTATTCGATAATGACGCGACAGTAGGCAGTGCGCTCTCGATCGCCCGCTCGTTTGCCCAGAAAATGTCAGAGCGCCTCGCGAGTGGCAACTAGCGCTACTCGGGAGAGTCTGCAGCGGTCCAGTAAATCTCAGTGGTTGTCAGTTGTTCTGGCACCTCTGCGGTTGCCTCACTGTCAACGTAGAAGTCGGTGCGCAGCGCGCCTCTGACGCCCGCAGCGGGCACTTCGTTCGGGCTAACGCCCGCGAGTGTCAACCCGAGGGCTGAGGCCTTGTCAGCGCCAGCCAGCACGAGCCAGACGCGTTCAGAGCTGTTGATCGCCGGCAGCGTGAGGCTCAATCGAAGCGGAGGTGGCTTCGGCGAGTTGCGCACACCGATGACGTTGGCCTCGGTGAGTCGAATACCGCTGCGCAGCGGAAAGAGCGAGGCAACGTGGCCGTCTGGCCCGACCCCGAGAAAGGTGATATCGAACTGCGGAAGGCGGCTTCCCGGCTCGGCATGTGCCGCCAACTCGCGGGCATAGGCGACTGCCGCATCGTCGAGCTCTGCGCCATCATCCGAGGCGGCGAACGGGTGTACCCGGCTCGCATCGAGCGTGATGTGGTCGAGCAGGGCCGCGCGTGACTGTGTCTCGTTGCGCTCTGCGTCGCCGCGCGGCAGCCAACGCTCGTCGCCCCACCAAAAGTGCACGCGAGTCCAGTCGATGCCGTCTCGTTCTGCTGATGCATTCACCGCCCCAAGTACCGCTGCACCCATGCTGCCGCCGGTGAGAACGACGTGCGCGACGTTTTTGACCGCGAGCGTCTTGCTTAGGCTCGATATGAATCGCGCCGCAACCGACTCAGCAAGTTCGAGCTTGCTCGCGTGAACAATCAGGCGCCGCTCGCTCATGCCGAAACTGGCTTTCTCTTCGTAGTCGCGGCCTTCGTGGCGGCCGGCTCGAGCTGCGCGAGCCCGTTGTGCACGACGTCACCAAACAGCTCGTCTGGGTCGAGCCTGCGTAGCTCTTCTGCCAGACAGTCCCGAAGGTTGCGACGGGGGAGCGAGATGTCATGGGTGGGCTGGTTGGGCTGCACGAGCGTCGCGACGTTCGGCAGGATCCTCTCGAGCTCAATGCTTCCGCTAGCACGGTGCAGAATGACGCCCTGGATTCCGCTCACGCCGTGCGCCTTGCTTGATACCGCAAGAGTCACATCCACCTTCAACTGCAGTTTGAGCCAGGCGGCGAGCAGCGCTGTTGAGGGGGAGTCCGCCGCGCCGTGTACTTCTACGCTGGTGACGGGTTCGTACGGCGGCTGGTCGAGCACCGCGGCGAGCTGTGCGCGCCACAGGGTGAGCCTGGTCCACGCGAAGTCGGTGTCACCGGGCTTGTAGGTCTCCTGAATGCGACGGAGCGCCGCGAGCGGGTTAGAGCTCGACGCGGCGTCGGTGATCCTTCGCTGCGCGATGCTGCCAAGAGCGGACTGTGATGCCACCGCTGGCGCCGCTCCCGGCCACCAGACGACTACCGGAGCATCCGGCAGCAGTAGACCCGTGACGAGCCCCTCCTGGTCAGTCGCGGCATCGCCATAGGCGCGCACCACGATGACCTCACTCGCGCCAGCGTCGCCGCCAACGCGAATTTGGGCGTCGAGTCGCGCATCCTTCTCTGTGCGTCGATCGTCGGGGCCGGTTGAGAGCACGATGACGCGCATCGGGTGCTCGCGAGAGGCATCGTTCGCGGCCTCTATCGCCTCTTCCTCTTCACCAAGCACGGTCGAAATGACGAGGGTAAGCACGCGCCCAAGCGCGACAGCGCCGCCCTCTTCGCGAATCTTGACGAGCGTCTTAGAGATCTTGCTCGTCGTGGTGTTTGGCAGATCGACGATCATGGGCGTCTCCACGTCCTTCCATCTCTGGCCATCAGTTCGTCGGCCGAGGCCGGACCCCACGTGCCAGGTCGATACTGTTCAGGCGGACCCTGCTTGGCCCAGTACTCTTCGATCGGGTCGAGAATCTTCCAGCTCAACTCGACCTCTTCGTGTCGAGGAAACAGCGGAGGGTCGCCGAGTAGAACGTCGAGAATGAGGCGCTCGTAGGCCTCTGGGCTTGCTTCGGTGAAGGCGTGACCGTATCCGAAGTCCATCGTCACGTCGCGAACTTGCATGCCGGCGCCGGGCACTTTTGAGCCGAAGCGAATCGTGACACCCTCGTCGGGCTGAACGCGAATCACGAGTGCGTTCTGCCCGAGGGTGCCGGCTTGTGATTCGGCGAACAGGCTCTGCGGCGCGCGCTTGAACACGACGGCGATCTCGGTGACGCGGCGACCGAGTCGTTTGCCTGCCCGAAGGTAGAACGGCACACCGTGCCAGCGGCGAGTGCCAATATCGAGCCGAATCGCGGCGTAGGTCTCGGTGAGCGACGCGGGATTCATGCCCTCTTCATCGAGGAACCCGACGACCTTTTCTCCACCCTGCCAACCGCCAGAGTACTGGCCGCGGGCGGTGTGCTTTCCCAGATCTTTCGGCAGCCGAACCGCCGCAAGCACCTTCTCTTTTTCGGCGCGCAGGTCTGCGGCGTTGAACGAGATCGGCTCTTCCATCGCGGTGAGCGCGAGTAGCTGCAGCAAGTGGTTTTGGATCACGTCGCGAGCGGCGCCAATGCCGTCGTAGTAGCCAGCCCGGCCACCGACTCCGATGTCTTCTGCCATCGTGATCTGCACGTGGTCGACGAAGTTCGAGTTCCAAATGGGTTCGTAGAGCTGGTTGGCGAACCGCAGCGCGAGAATGTTCTGCACTGTCTCTTTGCCGAGGTAGTGATCGATGCGGAACACGCTGTCCGGCGGGAACACGCTCTCGACGACCGCGTTAAGCTCGCGCGCGGTCTTGAGGTCGCTACCGAAGGGCTTCTCGATGACAACACGTCGCCACTGCCCGTCTTTTTGCTCGGCGAGCCCCGATTCCTTCAGCTGCTCTGTGACGAGCGGGAAGGCCTTGGGCGGAATCGACAGGTAGAAGGCATGGTTGCCCATCGTGCCGCGGTCGCGGTCGAGTTCTTCGATTGTCTGCTTGAGCTTGGCGAACGCCGCGTCGTCGTCGAACTCGCCCTGGACGAATCGGATGCCCTGGGCCAGCTGCTTCCACACGTCATCATCGAAGGGCGTGCGCGCGTACTGCTTTACTGCGTCGTATACGACCTTCTCGAAGTCCTGATTCACCCAATCGCGTCGGGCAAAGCCGACGAGGGCGAACCCTGGAGGCAACAGCCCACGATTGGCGAGGTCGTACACCGCAGGCATCAGCTTCTTGCGTGACAGGTCTCCTGTGACGCCGAAAATGATGAGTCCGCTCGGGCCGGCAATGCGGTTGAGTCGGCGGTCAGAGGCGAGCCGAAGCGGGTTAAAATCCGGAGTGATCTGCACGGGTGACATGCGGTTCCTTCTCTAGCTGAGCGCTGCGATGAGCGCCGGCAGCTGAGCGACCGGATCAGTCAGCGTGAGAGTCAGCACAGGGCGGCCATGGTCGGCGAGCACGCTCGCGTCACCGGCGGCCTGCGCCGCAATGAGCTGGCCGAAGCTGAACGGTCGCTCCGGAATCGCGAGGTCGGCTCCACCCGAGGCTGTGATTTGCACGAACACACCGATTGCGGGGCCGCCCTTGTGGAACTGGCCGGTGGAGTGCAAGAAGCGCGGGCCCCATCCGAAGGTGACCGGGCGCTTGGCGCGGGCGGCAAGCGTATTGCGCGTACCTTCGAGCTCTGGGTATGCGGTGCGGTCGAGGAATGCCTGTACAGAGACATAACCGTCTTCACCGAGGAAAGACAGCAGGGCAGAGACGGCCGAGGCGACGTCGGTTGCGCCGGCAAGCACCTCGCTCGTTCCGCGCACCTCGATGCCGCCGTCGACGAATGCGGCCGCGACCGGCTCTGGGCGTGCGTCGAGCAGCCCACGGGTGGCGATCTTGGCCGACTCTACGTCAGGCTGGTCGAAGGGGTTGACGCCGAGCAGACGTCCGGCGACGGCCGTTGCGTACTCCCAGGTGAGAAGCTGTGCGCCAAGCGTGCCGGTGATCTCGATGTCGCCGTCTGCCACGTCTTTCTCGGCCTCGTAGTCGGCGACGAGGCGCACGACCTGAAGATCGGGCAGGTCGAGGCCGAGTTCCGGCGCGTCTGCGTCGACAACCACGGGAAGCAGGCCAGTGCCGCGCTTGCCGGTGGATTCCGCGATGAGTTGTTCAATCCAGTCACCTAAGCCGACGATGTGGGTTCCATCGGCCACGAGGGCGAGCTTGTCGCGCAGTGGCAGGGCGCCCGCGATGGCAGCGCCGAGAATGAGGCCGGGGTTCTGCTCGTCGTCTCTGGCGAGCTCGAACGAGACCGAATCCGCCTCGTCAAGCAGCGCGCCGATGTCGACGCCGGCGAGTCCAGACGGCACGAGTCCGAAGGCGGTGAGAGCCGAGTAGCGGCCGCCGACGTTGGGGTCGGCGTTGAAGACGCGGTAGCCCGTTTCGCGTGCAGCGACGTCGAGGGGCGACCCGGGGTCGGTCACGATGACGATGCGGTCGAGTGGGTCGATGCCTGCGTCGCGGAAGGCCTCTTCGTAGATGCGCTTTTGGCTGTCGGTCTCGACAGTTCCGCCCGATTTGGATGAGATGATCACGGCGGTCGTTGCCAAGCGGTGACCGATCGCCCCGAGCACCTGACTTGGGTCGGTTGAGTCAAGCACCGTCAGCTCGACGCCCTGGGTCTTCGTGATTACCTCGGGGGCGAGCGAAGAGCCGCCCATACCGCCGAGCACGAAGTGGTCGATGCCGAACTCGTCAACGAGGCGGTGACGCAGTTCGAGGATGTCGCCGACGAGCCCGCGAGAAACCGCGACCGATTCGACCCACCCGAGTCGAATCGCGGCCTCCGCCTCGGCTTCTGCGCCCCACAGCGTGGAGTCGCCACCCGTGATGCGGCTCGCGACCAGGTCGCTCACGAGCTGAGGAACCACGCGGTCGACCGCCTCAGCTGCGGCTCCGCTCACCGCGATGCGCACGCTCATTTGACGGCCGCGGCTTCTAGCGCAGCGCTGACGGTGTCGAGCAACTCGTTCCAGGAGACGATGAACTTCTCAACGCCCTCTTTCTCGAGCAGCGCGGTCACCTCGTCGTAGCTGACGCCCTGCGCCTCAACTGCAGCGAGCACAGCGCGCGCCGCCTCGTACGAACCGGTGACCGCGTCGCCGGTGATCTTGCCGTGGTCGAAGGTCGCCTCGAGCGTCTTCTCTGGCATCGTGTTGACGACGTCGTTGACGGCAAGCTCGGTGACGTAGAGGGTATCGGGAAGGCTGGGGTCTTTTACGCCGGTCGAAGCCCAGAGTGGGCGTTGCTTATTGGCACCCGCGTCAAGCAGCGCCTGTGCGCGATCTGTTGAGAACGCCTTTTGGTAGAGCTCGTAGGCGAGCTGCGCATTGGCAACACCGGCTTTGCTCTTGAGCGCGAGGGCCTCCGGGGTTCCCACCGCCTCTAGGCGGTTGTCGATTTCTGTGTCGACGCGCGACACGAAGAACGATGCGACCGAGCGGATAGTCGAGAGGTCTTTGCCCGCGGCCTTCGCCTGCTCGAGGCCGGTCAGGTACGCGTCGATGACGTCGCTGTGGCGCTGCAGGCTGAAGATCAGCGTGACGTTGACGCTGATCGCCTCCGCCGTCAGCGCGGTGATCGCCTCGAGGCCTTCGACCGTCGCCGGAACCTTGATCATGGCGTTCGGGCGGTTGACCTTCGCCCAGAGCGCTTTGCCCTGCTCGATGGTGGCCGCGGCGTCGTGCGCGAAGCCTGGCTCGACTTCGATCGACACGCGTCCGTCTTTGCCGTTGGTTGAGTCGTATACGGGGCGGAAGATGTCGCAGCCAGCTGCCACGTCGTCCGTGGTGATCTCGAAGACGGCGTCGGTGACGGCGGTGCCGGCGGCGGCGAGTGTCGAGACCTGTTCGTCGTAGGTCGTTCCCTTGGCGAGTGCTCCGGCAAAGATCGTCGGGTTTGTCGTGACGCCGACGACGTTGCGTTCTGCGATGAGCTGAGCGAGCGAGCCCGACTGGATGCGGTCGCGCGAGAGATCGTCGAGCCAGATGCTGACGCCGACGGCGGATAGGTCTTCGGTTGGTGTAGTCATGGTGATACTTCTTTCTGAAAAATCGAGTCGATTGTTAGCGCTGTGCTGCGCTGATCGAATCTTTGGCGGCGGCCACGACGGCCTCGGTGGTGATGCCGAACTCGCGGAACAGGGTCTTGTAATCAGCGGAAGCACCAAAGTGCTCAATCGAGACGGAGCGGCCGCGGTCGCCGACGTATTTCGCCCAGCCGAGGCTCAAACCTGCCTCGACCGAGACGCGCGCGGTGACGGATGCCGGAAGCACCGACTCACGGTACTCTGCGCTCTGCTCTTCGAACCACTCGGTGCACGGCGCCGAGACGACTCGCGCGTTCACACCGTCGGCCTTGAGCGCTTCGCGGGCGTCGACGGCGAGCTGAAGTTCAGAACCCGTGGCGATGAGAATCACGTCTGGCGTGCCGTTCGGGGCTTCTGCGAGCACGTATGCGCCCTTCGCCACGTTCTTTGCAGAAGCGAAGGTCTCGCCGCTCGCGTCGCTCTCGCC
The DNA here is from genome assembly GCA_031421055.1 of Actinomycetes bacterium. Lineage (GTDB taxonomy): Bacteria > Actinomycetota > Actinomycetes > Actinomycetales > Microbacteriaceae > Conyzicola. Next base: position 9,132 of record JANONY010000025.1, read on the forward strand.
GCGCGCAAACACCGGAATGTTCTGGCGGGTCAGCGCGATACCGGCTGGTCCGTTGCGACGCTCGAGAATCGTCTTCCACGCCCATGAGGTCTCGTTCGCGTCGCCTGGGCGCACTACGTCGAGGCCGGGGATGGCGCGCAGCGTCGCGAGCTGTTCGATCGGTTGGTGCGTCGGGCCGTCTTCGCCGAGTGCGACGGAGTCGTGTGACCACACGAAGATCGACGGCACCTTCATGAGCGCAGCCAGTCGAACCGCCGGGCGCATGTAATCGCTGAAGATCAGGAACGTGCCACCGAACGCACGCGTGTTGCCGTGCAACACGATGCCGTTGAGAATCGCGGCCATCGCGTGCTCGCGAATGCCGAAGTGCAGTACGCGACCGTAGGGGTTGCCTGTCCACTCGTGCGTCGAGTGCTCTGTTGGCACGAACGACTTGCTGCCGGCAATCGTTGTCAAGTTCGACTCTGCGAGGTCGGCCGAGCCGCCCCACAGCTCTGGGATGACGGGGCCAAGTGCCCCAAGCACCTTGCCGGATGCGGCCCGCGTCGAGACTTCGGTGCCGGCTTCGAAGACGGGAAGGGCGTCATCCACGCCGTCCGGAAGAGCGCCGCTCAACACCCGGTCGAGCAGAACCTTCTTGTCGGGGTGTGCGGCGGCCCAGGCGTCAAACGACTGTTGCCACACGGCACGCTCGGCCGCGCCGCGCTCGAGCGCCTTGCGGGTGTGTGCGATGACTTCGGGTGCGACGTCGAACGTCTTGGCCGGATCGAAGCCGAGTATCTCCTTCACGGCGGCGAGTTCTTCTGCGCCGAGCGCGGATCCGTGGATCTTGCCGCTGTTCTGCTTCTTCGGGCTCGGCCATCCGATGATGGTGCGGAGGATGATCAGCGAGGGCTTCAAGGTCTCGCTCTTCGCGGCCTCGATGGCCGCATGAAGCTCGGCGATGTCTTCGACGTACTGGCCGGTTTTCTTCCAGTCAACGATCTGCACCTGCCAGCCGTACGCCGCGTACCGTGCGGCGACGTCTTCGGTGAAGGCGATCTTGGTGTCATCTTCGATTGAGATCTGGTTGGAGTCGTAGATCGCGATCAGGTTGCCGAGCTGCTGGTGACCAGCGAGCGACGAAGCCTCGCTCGTGACACCCTCCTGCAGGTCGCCGTCGCCCGCGATGACGTAGATGTTGTGGTCGAAGGGGCTAGTGCCCTGCGCGGCGTCTGGATCGAAGAGTCCGCGCTCGAAGCGAGCCGCATAGGCGAAGCCCACGGCGGAGGCGAGCCCCTGGCCGAGCGGGCCGGTAGTGATCTCTACGCCCTTGGTGTGGCCGTACTCCGGGTGCCCAGGCGTGAGCGAACCCCATGTGCGCAGGGCCTTGAGGTCGTCGAGTTCGAGGCCGTAGCCGCCGAAGTAGAGCTGCACATACTGCGTGAGCGAGCTATGGCCAACCGAGAGTACGAAACGGTCTCGCCCGAGCCAGCGCTCGTCGGCCGGGTCGCGCCGCATGACCTTCTGAAACAGCAGGTAGGCGGCAGGGGCGAGGCTCATGGCGGTGCCAGGGTGCCCATTTCCTACTTTCTCGACGGCATCTGCCGCGAGGATGCGTGCCGTGTCGACCGCGGTGTTGTCAATGGGTTCCCAGACGAGAGCTGCCACGAGGTAGATGACCCTTCATTCAAGCTATGCAACGAACAGGACAGGCCGCTGCGGTGTGAATCTGTGCCAATCCAAATTGTTCGCGCCTCGCGCAGCACGACGACCGAGGGCGCGGGCTGGGGTGGGTGCCAAATCGGTGGCAAGCAGTAATAAGTATAGAGAACGCACACAATGCGCGTGCTCGCATGACGCTTCGCTGCACGAGAGGTCGAGCACAGCAACGCCTAGAATTGGGTGCATGAGTGCGCGCGTTGACGACCGGTTGGAGCTCGGCCGCCCCGGCCTGCTGCGCACGGCCAAGGCCTACGTTGCGCTGACCAAGCCCCGCGTGATTGAACTGTTGCTTGTCACGACCGTGCCGGTGATGGTTCTTGCTGCCAACGGCATCCCACATCTGTGGCTCGTGCTTGCCACTTTGGTCGGCGGGTCACTTAGCGCCGGCTCCGCCAACGCCTTCAACTGTTATATCGACCGCGATATCGACCGAATCATGAAGCGCACGCAGTCTCGCCCGCTGGTCACCGGCGAGCTGACTGACCGGCAGGCGCTCGGCTTTGCCTGGATCACTGGCGCTGCCTCGGTGTTGTGGCTCGGGTTGCTCGTCAACGTGCTTGCTGCGGCGCTCTCGCTCGGCGCAATCTTGTTCTACGTCTTGATCTACACGTTGCTGCTCAAGCGCCGCACCCCGCAGAACATCGTGTGGGGCGGCATCGCCGGCTGCTTCCCAGTACTTATCGGATGGGCGGCCGTCACCAACGCGCTCGACTGGCCAGCGCTCGTGCTCTTCGGCATCGTCTTTCTGTGGACTCCGCCGCACTACTGGCCGCTGTCGATGAAGTATCGGGCCGATTACCAGTCAGCGAATGTGCCGATGCTCGCCGTGGTTCGCGGCCGCAGTGTTGTCGGGCTGCAGGTTGTGCTCTACGCGTGGGCGACGGTGGTGTGTTCGCTGCTGCTGATTCCGATCGCGGGCATGGGGCTGATCTACTCGGCGGTCTCACTGCTTGGGGGCGCGTGGTTCATCTATGAAGCGCACCGCCTCTACGGCACGGCCATTCGCCACGGCGAGGTCAAGCCGATGCGGGTGTTCCACAGCTCGATCAGTTACCTGACGCTGGTGTTTCTCGCGGTTGGCGTCGACCCGCTGTTGCACTTCGTGCTCTAGAACACTCGCGCAGACAGTCGGCCACTTCGGCACGTGTGCGCCCTTCCGTGGCGCGTGCACCCGCGCGAGCAGGCGCGCATGCGACGGAAGGGCGCACACGCTAGCCGTTCTTAGAACGGCCGAGCTACTCGCCCGCCGGAACCCTACCGCGCAGGCTGAGAACCACGGCCGTCATGGCCGCAGCGAGAGCGCAGGCGAGCACCATGTGCGCCGCGACGAGCGGCTCTGGCAGCCCGAGCCGTGCTTGCGTGAGCCCGACTGCGATTTGTGCGACCTCGATCGCGATGAGCAGAACCGTGAATCTCTTCAACAGCGGGCTACCGACGCGAAATGCGCCAACCACCAGCAGCACGGTCGAGGCAAAAGCCGCGTAGGCCGGCCAACTGTGCAAGTGCTGCAGCAGCTCAGAGTTGAGTCCGTTGCGGGCGGCGCCGCCATCGCCGGCGTGCGGGCCGGAGCCGGTCGTGATGATGCCGAGAATCACAGCAATTGCCACGAAAGCAGAGGTCGCATGGGTGAGCAGTAGAAACCACCGCGGCACGATGATCGCCTGCGCTCGCGGCCCGTAGTACACGCGATAGACGAACACCGCGGCGACCACCACGAGCACGACGCTCACAAGAAAGTGCAACCCGACGACGTAGGGGTTGAGGTTGGTGAGCACGGTAATTCCGCCGAGTATGGCCTGCAGCACGATACTGAAGCAGGGGATCAGCGCGAGCCAGAACAGGTCGCGTCGTTCGCGCCGCATGCGCACGATCAGTAGGAACGTGATAATCGCGATGATCTGAATCACAAAGAACAGCAGGCGGTTTCCGAATTCAATAATCCCGTGGATGCCCATCTCAGGCGTCGTAACAAACGAATCGGCCGTGCACTGCGGCCAGGTCGGGCAGCCAAGGCCTGAGGCAGTGAGGCGCACAGCGCCGCCGGTGAGCACGATCAACAGTTGAACGCCAAGAGACAGCCACGCGAACACCCGCACCCGTCGGTCAATCGTCGTTGGCAGCCAGCTCACATCCGACAGTCTAGGCAGGCGTGACGGGGTGTTGCCGTGCGTTCCCTGACATAACTGCGTCGCTCAGCCATGCGTCCTGTCAGGCCGCACTGTAGACTGGGATGGCTCGGGAAAACACGGTTGTGTCGCGGATTCGAGGCGCACACCCACACACTTTCCGGCGCAGCTCGGCACCACAGGTCGAGTGAATCAGCGCCACGGAATGCTGCGGCCGCAATAACGGTTTGAAGCGGCAAGAGAAGAGGTAAAGATGTCTGACGTGCTCATCGACCGGCCAGAGCTCAACAGTCTCGGGCAGTATGAATTCGGGTGGTCTGACTCCGACGCTGCTGGGGCATCCGCCCGGCGTGGTGTCAACACCGAGGTCGTTACCGATATTTCGAAGCTCAAGAACGAGCCGGAGTCGATGCTCAAGCTTCGCCTCAAAGGACTCGACCTGTTCGGCAAGAAGCCCATGCCGACCTGGGGTGCCGACCTCAGCGGCATCGACTTCGACAACATCAAGTACTTTGTGCGCTCGACAGAGAAGCAAGCACAGACCTGGGAAGACCTTCCTGACGACATCAAGAACACCTACGAGAAGCTCGGGATTCCTGAGGCTGAGCGTCAGCGCCTCGTCGGCGGAGTCGCGGCCCAGTACGAGTCTGAGGTGGTGTATCACACCATCAACGCAGAGCTCGAGGCGCAGGGTGTCATCTTCATGGACACCGACACGGCCCTCAAAGAGCACCCCGAATTCTTCGACGAGTACTTCGCGACCGTTATCCCGCCGGGCGACAACAAGTTCGCCGCCCTCAACACGGCCGTCTGGTCGGGTGGCTCCTTCGTCTACGTGCCCCCTGGCGTTCACGTCGAGATTCCGCTGCAGGCCTATTTCCGCATCAACACCGAGAACATGGGCCAATTCGAGCGCACCCTGATCATCGCCGACGAGGGCAGCTACGTTCACTACATCGAAGGCTGCACCGCCCCGATCTATAAGAGCGACTCGCTGCACTCTGCCGTGGTCGAGATCATCGTCAAGAAGAACGCCCGCGTTCGCTACACGACCATTCAGAACTGGTCGAATAACGTCTACAACCTCGTCACCAAGCGCGCGATCGCCCACGAGGGCGCGACGATGGAGTGGATCGACGGCAACATCGGCTCGAAAGTCACCATGAAGTACCCGAGCATCTACCTCGTCGGCGAGCACGCCAAGGGCGAGACGCTCAGCGTCGCATTCGCCGGCCCCGGTCAGCACCAGGACGCCGGCGCCAAAATGATCCACATGGCGCCATACACGACGTCGTCGATCGTCTCGAAGTCGATCGCTCGCGGTGGCGGTCGCGCTGGGTACCGCGGTGAGGTGCGCGTCGACGCGAATGCCCATCATTCGGCGAACACCGTGCGCTGCGACGCCCTGCTCGTCGATACGATCTCGCGGTCCGACACCTACCCCTCGATCGACATTCGGGTTGACGATGTTCAACTTGGCCACGAGGCCACCGTCTCGCGTGTCAGCGCCGAGCAACTCTTCTACCTGCAGAGCCGCGGCATGCCAGAAGACGAAGCCATGGCGATGATCGTGCGGGGCTTCATCGAACCGATTGCGCGTGAGCTGCCGATGGAGTACGCCCTCGAACTCAATAAGCTCATCGAGATGAGCATGGAAGGCAGCGTCGGCTAGATGTCGGTACTTACTCCCGAGCAGCACGGCGCCAAGGCGCACAGCGACGGAGGGTGGGGTTCTACAACCGCGCCTGTCCAGACGCGCTCCGACCGTTTTCACTCGAATGATCCCGCCGAGTACCCGGAGGTGACGGGTCGCGAACTCGAGTGGAAATTCGCGCCGATGAACCTCATCCGGCCGCTCATTGACGGCGATCTCGACGGCTCGGCCTATGCCTACGCCTCAGCGCAGACCGACGGACTCGCGGTCGAGTGGATTCCAGCCACCGACCCCCGCATCGGATCGGCTGGCAGCGCCGAAGAGAAGGGCTCGGCCAACGCATGGTCGGCCATCGAGCACGCGCTCAGCATCACCGTCTCTGGCGACCAGATCGAGCAGGCCACGATCACCCGCGCCAATCTCGGCTCCGCACCGCGAGCCGCCCACACGGTGATTACCGCAAAAAAGAACAGCACCGGGCTCGTTGTGCTGCAAGGCACTGGTGAGGCGAACCTCAGCGAAAACGTCGAGATCGTGGTGGAAGACGATGCCCATCTCACCGTGGTGACTGTGCAGGAGTGGGCGGACGACGCCATCCACCTCGCTAGCCACTTCGCCACGGTCGGTCGCAACGCCCAGCTTCGACACGTGATTGTCTCGCTTGGCGGCAAGGTCGTGCGCGTGAATCCCTCGGTGCATCTCAACGGCGAAAGGGCCGACGCCGAGCTTTACGGTCTCTACTTCGCCGACGCCGGGCAACACCTCGAACAACGCCCGTACTTGCACCACGCTGGGCCGAATACCAGGGGCCGCGTCAATTACAAGGGAGCTCTGCAGGGCAAAGGTGCCCACACGGTATGGGTCGGCGACGTGTTGATCGGTCGCGATGCAGCCGGCACCGACAGCTACGAGCAAAACCGCAACCTCGTGCTCAGCGAGGGCACGCGCGCCGACTCGATCCCCAACCTCGAGATCGAGACCGGCGATATTCTCGGCGCCGGGCACGCGAGTGCGACGGGACGCTTCGACGACGAGCAGCTCTTCTACCTGCAAGCGCGTGGCATCACCGAAGCCGAAGCGCGACGGCTTGTCGTGCTCGGCTTCTTGACCGAGATTATTCAGAAGATTGGACAACCCGTCATCGAAGCACATCTGCTCGCCGCGGTTGAAGCTGAATTGGGAGGTGCGGTATGACCGCGTCAAAAGTCTGCTCCGTATCCGATCTCACTCCGAACGCGGCGCTCAAGGTTGTCGTTGATGGCACCGCGATTGCCGTGGTGCTCGACTCGTCAGGTACCGTGCATGCGATCGGTGACACCTGCACGCATGGCGATATCTCGCTCAGTGAAGGTTTCGTCGAAGACAACACTCTCGAGTGCTGGGCGCACGGTTCAAAGTTCTCGCTTTCCACCGGCAAGCCGCTTACTCTTCCGGCCTACGAGCCGGTGCCTGTTTACGCAGTGACCATCACGGATGGCGATGTGTACCTTGACCCGAGCGACACTGTCGCCCAATGACCTATCAATAACGCGAGAAAGCATCGAAAATGTCAGTACTTGAAGTAACCGACCTACGCGTCAGCGTCGAGACCGAGCAAGGCACCAAGCACATCCTCAACGGAGTGAACCTGACGGTCAATGAAGGTGAGATCCACGCGATCATGGGGCCGAACGGCTCTGGTAAGTCCACGCTCGCGTACACGATCGCGGGTCATCCGAAGTACCACGTCGAGGGCGGCTCGGTTCGACTCGACGGCGTCGAGATTCTCCAGCTACCGGTCGACGAGCGCGCTCGCCTTGGCCTTTTTCTTGCGATGCAGTACCCGGTTGAAATCCCAGGGGTCACCGTCTCGAACTTCTTGCGTACCGCGAAGACCGCAATTGACGGCGAGGCGCCGGCGCTTCGCCCGTGGCTCAAAGAGATCAAGTCGGCGATGGAATCGCTGCGCATGGACAAGACCTTTGCCGACCGCAACGTCAACGAAGGATTCTCTGGCGGCGAGAAGAAACGGCACGAGATTCTGCAGCTCGAGCTGCTCAAGCCGAAGTTTGCCATTCTCGATGAGACTGACTCTGGCCTCGATGTCGATGCGCTCAAGATCGTCGCTGAGGGCGTCAACCGCGCGAAAGAGACCACGGGGCTAGGACTGTTGCTCATCACCCACTACACGCGCATACTGCGGTACATCAAGCCAAATTTCGTGCACGTCTTCGTCGACGGCAAGGTCGCAGAAGAGGGCGGACCCGAACTCGCCGACCGACTTGAAGACGAGGGCTACGACCGCTTTCTTGCCGGTTCTAGTGCCGCAGCGCAGGGCAAGGCGTAGCCTAGATCTATGGCTACCGCCCTCGCACCGGCGCTCTTCGATCAGGTTGAAGAGGCGTTGAAAGATGTTATTGACCCAGAGCTCGGCGTCAATGTCGTCGATCTCGGCCTCATCTATGACCTCACCTGGGACGACGAGAGCAACGCCCTCATCATCAGCATGACCCTCACTTCGGCGGCGTGCCCGTTGACCGACGTGCTCGAAGAACAGACCGCGCAGGCGCTTGACGGCGTCGTCGACGCCTTCCGCATCAACTGGGTGTGGATGCCGCCCTGGGGCCCAGAGAAGATC
>JANONY010000026.1:0-1770 GCA_031421055.1 Actinomycetes bacterium
TCGTTGACTCGGCGTTACTCGCAACGTGACTGTTCCGGTTTCAGCCGGATTACTGCGTGACACCCGGGGCTACTTCGATTCGCTCCTTGTGCACACACCGTAGTGCCTGTTCTGGCCCACGGGCTATCAACAGCGAAGGAGCGCACCATGAGTTGAAACTTGGTTAGACGTCATCCACCGCGAGGGCGCGTAATCCGGTAGTCTTGGCCGCACAGAAATGTAGCTATAGCTAAATATTCTCTGGCGAAGGAATCAGCACATGGCGACGACAATCAAGGCGACGAGGGTCGCGGCGGGCATCAGCGTCAATGAGCTTGCGCGCAGGCTCGGCGTCACTCCGAGCGCAGTTTGTCAGCTAGAACGCTCAGAGCTTGAGGGAACGATCAAGGTCAACTCCCTTCGTGACGCTCTTGGCGCGCTCGGTGCCAACCTGCGGATCACTGCCGGGGCAAACAGCCGCATGTCCAAGTACGCGCCGTATCGGGTCGCCGACTCGATGGCTCAGTCGCTGCTTGCCGAGGGGGATCCGACATTTGCCTTGAGGTTGCTGACGCACGCGACCAAGGAGCTCTCGAACAATTTCGCAGCAATGGATCTGGCAGAGATCGAGATCGCTCCAACGATTCTGCCGACCAGAGGGTGGGACACGCTCATGCGCGCCGAGTACGCTCGCGCCATGCCTAAGGGCAAACGACCCGCCTGGACTCGCGTTGCGAGACTTCCGGAGCCGTGGTTTGTCTCAGAGTTTTCCGCGCTGAGAGAGCGTGCGAAGCTGACCACACCCGACTACCTTCGTCGACTGAACGTCTTCATTGATGCGCGAAGTCTCGGGCGCGCGTAATGGCGAGAAACGAGCACGAGATGGACCCCGCCGAGGTGCGGGAGCTTCTCGCCGAGCTTCGTCGCCGTCTTGAGGCCGACGGAATTGACGCGCGCATCCACGTTATCGGCGGTTCGGCAATGGCCCTCAATTTTCCTGATGATGCCGAGACTCGCATGACGCAAGACATCGACGCGGTGGTCGATCCGTCGCTCGCTGTTCGACGTGTGGTCGAAGCGATGGCCGACGAACTCGGCCTGTCTCCGACGTGGTTGAACTCGAACGGTGCGTCGTTCGTGCCGCCTCGTGACAAGCAGGAGAAAGTGGGACGCGGTGTCAAGGTCACGACAGCGACCATTGACGAGCTGATCGCCATGAAGCTCGCCGCGGCGAGAGAGCAAGATCTGTACGATCTCGGCATTCTCGCGCGGCACGCGGGTATCTCCGACCCGCATGAGCTGGTCGAGATTGCGTTCGCCGCGCATGGCGACGACTCCGTGGTTTTGAGCGAGACCCGAGCTGACTACCTGATACTCGCCAGACAGGCCCTGGACCGAGCGCGAACGCGCGCATCAAAGCGCTCGAAATAGCGGAGACACTACTCGTCGGCGGGAATCCCCGCAGCGCCGGCAAACCGCGCGAGAAAAGAAGCAACGGATGCCTGTTCGGGCTCCGACATCCCCTGCAGGAGTTCTGAGTCGATCCCCTCAGAAATGCGCACGCTGGCCTCCAGAAGCCGGCGTCCCTCGGCGGTGAGAGCGAGCTGTTGCCGCCTGCGGTCGACCGTATCGCGTTCGCGAGTGACGGCACCAAGCTCCTCGAGGTCATCAGCGAGAACCACCACAAGGCTCGGCGCGATTCTAAGAATGGCCGCGAGATCGGATTGCGAGCCGGGTGCGCCCAGGTGCAGCGCGCTCAGTAGCGCGACGTGCTTCGGCTTCAGCCCGAGC
>JANONY010000027.1:0-10858 GCA_031421055.1 Actinomycetes bacterium
CGATGTAGATGAGGTCAGGAGTGCCGTTCTCGCCCTTCGCGACGAGGTGAGCCTCCCAGACCTTCTCTGCGAGGGTTCTTGGTTGTGCTGGTTCACTCATGATGTGCGGTCTCCTAGGTCAAGTGGCCGGCCAACGGCGAACACCGCGACGAGGGAGGCCTTGAGACTAGGACTCGTCGCGGCAGCTAAGAAGGAGCCGGATCAGCACGGATTCAGGGTAACACCGATCACTCATGGGAGTCGGGCCGCGCTACCTGCGCCCGATGTAGACCACAACGTCACCGAGTTCGACCTTTGCGCCATCCTCCAGCTCGACGCGACCGCCGACACCGATGTCGTGCTCGTGACCGTCTGGGCGCGTCACGATGATGCCGTTGGTCGAGCCGAGGTCTTCAACGACCAGATCTCCACGGTAGAGCGAGAAGCACGCGTGGTTCTTCGACACCGAACGCGAGGGGTCTGAAACGGCAATGAGACGTGCGGTTGGCAGCGCGGGCATGTATTCGGGGTGGCGGCCGATAACGACGCGGTCGGTCACGAGCTCGACGTCGCCGTTGGGGAGGGTGATCGTCCAGTAGCTCGGCTTCTTGCGCCGCGCGGACAGGGTCGTGACTTCGTCAAACTCTTCGGCGAGGGGATACATCGACTCGCGTTCGCCAGCGGGCGCCGGCTGCTGGACGCGCTGCGCCGCTGCCGGTGGACCGTACGACCCAAGATCAGCCGTCGGGGGAATGATCACTCGTACGCTCGGGCCTGCCATGGGGGGAACCGTGGCAGTTGGCACGGTGAGGGGACGCACCGGTTGCCCGGCGCTATCGACCAGCCAGACGCCACAGGAGGGGCACAACCGGGAGCCGACCCTGATGGTCTGATCGCACGCGGGGCATTGCATCATTCAGCCCCTCCCCGCGGTATCGACAGTGTCGGCGCGGAACCGCCAACTGCGACAGCACAAACCTAGCAATAATGAGCCGGTGTAGGGGGTCAGCAACCCGGCGGCCATGTTCGTTCTGCGTCAGTTAATACCTATGCGGCTTTCTGCACGTGCGTCTATACGGATCTTGATGAGGCTGGCGATGGTCGCGACCGCCATCGACGCGACGATGACAGCCAGTGAAACCCACGTGTTGATTTCTGGCGCCCAGTCAACGTGCTTGCCGCCATTGATGAATGGCAGTTCGTTCTCGTGCAGAGCGTGGAAGAACAGCTTGACGCCGATGAAGGCGAGGATGAACGCGATGCCGTAGTGCAGGTACACGAGCTTGTCGATGAGGTCGCCGAGCAAGAAGTAGAGCTGGCGCAACCCCATCAACGCGAAGATGTTGGCGGTGAAGACGATGAACGGGTCTTGGGTTATGCCAAAGATCGCGGGGATCGAGTCGAGGGCGAACACGAGGTCTGTGGTGCCGATGGCGATGAAGACGACGATAATCGGCGTCCAGACCTTCTTGCCGTCGACAATCGAGCGCAGCTTGACACCCTCATACTGCTCCGAGATCGGGATGCGCTTGCGCAAGAACCGAATCACGCCGCTCTCGGTCTCCTCCATGGCGGCGTGATCTTCGAACGCCTGGCGAATCGCCGTGTAAATCAAGAACGCGCCGAACAGGTAGAAGACGGCGCTGAAGTTTTCGATGATCGCGGCACCGGCGAGAATGAACAGCCCACGCAGCACGAGCGCGATGATAATGCCAACCATGAGCACCTCTTGCTGGTACTTCTTCGGCACGCTGAACTTGGCCATGATGATGACAAAGACGAACAGATTGTCGATGCTCAGGCTGTACTCGGTCGCCCAACCGGCGATGAACTGCGCCGCGTGCTCTGCTGAGCCCTGCCAGAACATGAGGCCGGCAAACACGAGAGCGAGGCCGACGTAGAAGGTCACCCACAGCGCGGACTCCCGGGTCGACGGAATGTGGGGGCGCTTGAAGGCGAGAACGAGATCGGCGGTGAGAATAAGCAGGAGCACCACGAAGGATGTGGTGGTGAACCAGGCGGGCAGGCCAGCCTCGTTCGAAACAGCGGCGTAAGGAGAAAGCACGAGGACTTCTTTCAGTGGGATCGTGGGTCGGCAAGATCTGAAAGTCTCTCCCGCATCCGATCGCCTGACAATCGGATGCCGCCGTGTCCGGAGCCGCAGCGCTGGGGCTCGTGTTGACGATCACGGCGTAGCGGGATACTCCCCTTCGCGGTCCCATCGTACCGGAACGCTGGGAAGACGTTGCCGCGTGAGAGAGCAGCGGCGCAGCTACCCGCTGAGTGTCTGCCGGGAGACGTGCGATCTGGCATGCGCGACCGCGTCGTTCAGATCGGTAAAGAGGTGGTTCTCGTGGCGCAATGATGCGATTACGCCGACGCGGGTGGCGACGGCCAGGTGATGCGATTGGATGCCCTTGACCAGCACGGTGATGCCGCGACGCTCGAGAGTCTGGATCATCTCGGTGAGCAGTTTCGCTCCGGTGGCGTCGAGGGCGTCGATTCGCGAGAGGCGTACGAGCACGACCGAGACGTCGGTGACGCTGGTGACTCGCTCGAGCACGCGGTCGGCGGCACCGAAAAACAACGCACCGTCGAGTCGGAACAGCGCGATGTGCTCATCGCCGGGATGCGCTGGCAGGGGGAGTTCTTCGCGAATAACGCCACCGGATTGGGCGAGCCGGCGAAGGGCGAGGAAGGCGGCGACGGCGATTCCGATACCTACGGCGACTACCAGGTCGAAAGAGACGGTGACGATTGCGGTGACGATGAACACGACCGTGTCACCCCGAGTGGAACCGACGACACTGCGCACAGTCGCAACCGAGACCATGCGAACTGCGGTGACCATCAGCACACCGGCCAGGGCCGCCAATGGGATGTGGGACACCACCCCACTAGCCAGATAAACGACACCGAGCAGCACGGCGACGTGCACGATGGCGGCGGCACGCGTGCGAGCACCGGCCCGGGCATTCACCGCGCTTCGGGCAATCGCGCCGGTGGCCGGCATGCCGCCGAAGAACCCAGAGGCGATCGACGCTAGCCCTTGCCCGACCAATTCCCGATCGCCGTCGTACGGGCCGGTGTCAGAGATCGATGCGGTGACTCTGGCAGATAGCAGCGACTCCATCGCCGCTAAGGCGGCAACGGTCAAGGCCGGGGCAATCAATACCTGCAGCATCGCGGGATCCAGCAGGGGAAGGCTGGGCGCAGGCAACGTCGAGGGTAAGGTGCCGATCGTCGCGAGCGGCAAACGGGTGAGCACGATCACGGTCGTGACGACGATGACGGCGACGATCGAACCGGGTATCTGCTTATGAATGAGCGGCGCGAGCAGCATGATCGCCGCAACAACGGCCACTACTGCGAGCGACCACATCACGTTCGGCCAGCTGAGTTGCTCGAACGATTTTAGGGCTGCCACAAACGAGCTAGCACTCGCGCCGGGCCTGACACCAATCGCTGCCGGCACCTGTTGGAGGAAGATGACCACCGCGATTCCGAGAGTGAAGCCCTCCATCACCGGCCACGGAATGTAGGAGACGATGCGGCCGAGCTTGCTGATTCCAGCGATCAGCACCGCGATGCCGGCCATCACGCTCACCACCGCCACCGCGCCAACACCGTGGGATGCGACGATCGGCCCGAGCACCACCACCATCGCCCCGGTCGGGCCGGACACCTGAATGTTGGACCCGCCGAAGACCGCAGCAACAAATCCAGCCACAATCGCGGTGATCAGCCCAGCTTCTGCACCGACGCCGGAGCTGACACCGAACGCCAGCGCCAATGGGAGAGCGACCACGCCAACGGTGATGCCAGCCAACGCGTCTCCTCGCCACGTTCGCGGCAGCTCGCGGTAGTCGCCGCGACTAGGCAGTAGCGGCCTCACGTAGCGAATGACGCGCAACTTACTGCCCCGTTTCCGGCACGACGTTGACCGTCGACGCCAGTTGATCGCGGGTGTGCTCAAGAATCTCGACCAAAAGCGCTCGAGACACCGAGAGTAGGTCAGCGACCTGAGGGTGGGCCAAGCGGTAGAAAACTTGGCTTGCACGACGCTCTGCCACCACGAGGTTGTGGCGACGAAGAACCGACAGATGCTGGGATAGGTGAGAGGCCTCAAGCCCGGTGTCAGTGATGAGCTCTGCGACGGACTGCTCTCTCGTCGCAGACAAGACCTCGAGCACGCGCACGCGCACGGGATGGGACATCCCCTTAAACAGGTTTGCCTTGACTTCGTATAGGGGGCGATGCTCTAAAGAGAACACGTCAGGCATTGCTACCTCTCCATACATAATGATTTTATCAATTCATCATATCGCTATTCCAGGGCAACCGCTATGGCAACGCACCAGCTAGCGTTCAGCGGCGAGCATCCACACCGAGGAGCATTGGACTATGGACGCCTTCATTCTTCCTCCGGCACGCATGCCCCTACCGTTCAGAATCGCCCTGTGGTTCGTGCGCCGCCGCGCCGGCACTGACCTGCTTCCCCCACGCCTCCTGGTGTGGCACCCGCGTGCCGCAATCAGTTCTGGCATTCTCGAGGCCCTCCTCACCCACCGGCAGGGGCGACTCACCGAGCGGCTGCTCAAAATGGTGCGCATGGCAGTGTCGTTCACGACGAGTTGCGAGTTCTGCATCGGTCTCAACTCACAGGGGTGGGAGGCGCTGATCTCCGAGCAAGAATTGGGCGCCCTACAGGGCAGGACGGCACTCGGCGACGTGCCAACCCTGTCGGCGGCCGAGACACTCGCCATCGAGTACGCGAGGTTGACGTCTGCGACGCCGCTCGCGATCCCGGCGGCGATCGGCCAGCGTCTGCGCGACTCCTTCAGCGAGCGTGAGATCGTCGCTCTCGCCGCGACGTCGGCGCAGGTCAACTATTGGGCACGGCTCATCCAGGGCCTTGGCTGCCCACCAGAGGGATAGCGCTCACCGGCTCACGGCGTGAGGCCGCGCTACAACCAGAAACAATTCAACTCCTCCGCGAGTACGGAGGAGCCGGCAGAAGTGACCCCAACGGGATTCGAACCCGTGTTACCGCCGTGAGAGGGCGGCGTACTAGGCCACTATACGATGGGGCCGTCACGACAACTTTACGAGTATGCCATACCGAGTGATACCCCACCAACCGTGCCGAGAGCGGGGCGCGCGTTCACGGCAGCGGCGCGAGAACCCGCAGGGCGTTCGGCACAACCTCGACCTCGATCGGCAACAGCCCTAGGCGTTCGCCGTCGGCGAACGCTGCGATGCCTGGCGAACTGATCACGACACGCTTTGCCCGCTGAATCGATACCCGGCGGTCGGTGACGTGCTCGCCCTTGAACACCCTCGGAAAGATGCGAATGAAGGCGATGCGCGACACCGGCTGAACGATCAGCACGTCGAGCAGACCGTCGTCGAGCTTGGCGTCTGGCGTAATTTTCATTCCGCCGCCGAGCGAGACAGCGTTGCCAATAGCGATAAGCGCAGCCTTTGTTGTCGTCTTCACGCCGTCGAGAGTGAGGTCATACGTGATCGGCTTGAGCTTCGCCAGCTCGATCGCAAGCGCCAAAATGTAGCGGTTTGGACCCTTCGGCCACGTCATATGATTGGCCCGCTCGTTGACGATGGCGTCGAATCCGGCCGACAGCGCGCAGGCGAACCAGGTCTGCTTCGCCTCGCCCGTCTCCGGATCGGCATGGTGGATGAGCCCAGCATCGATCGTGCGCGGTCCAGCGGCAAGCGCGGCCAGGAGGGCCTCGATCGCAGCTTCTGTGTTGTCGTATGGCAGGCCGAGCCCCCGCGCCATGTCGTTGCCCGTGCCAGAGGGAACGATGCCGAGCGGCACCTTCGTCTTCGCGACCAGGTTGACGCCAAGGTGCACCATGCCGTCGCCGCCCACCACGATCAGAGCGTCGGGCTTCTTCGCGATGGCCTTGCGCCCTGACTCCACGAGCTCTGCATAGCTCGGCTCGGTCAGCGAAGTCACCTCGTGACCGAGGCCGCGCAGCGTGCTGACGAGCGCCGGCCCGACCGCTTTTCGTTTGCCGAATGACGCGGCGGGGTTAATGGCTACAACGAGCGTGAGCTTCTTTGGCACATGCCCATTATGGCCGCACTACCGGCCGAGGGGGAGGCGCCGCAGCAGCTGTGCATTGAGCGCCACCACGATGGTCGAAACTGACATGAAAACGGCACCGACCGCTGGCGAGAGCAGAATGCCCGCGCCGAACAAAACGCCAGCCGCAAGCGGGATGCCGACCACGTTGTAGCCGGTCGCCCAGAACAGGTTCTGTTGCATCTTTCGGTAGGTCGCCTTGCTCAATCGGATGGCTGCGAGCACTGCCCGCGGATCGCTCGAGGCGAGCACAATGCCCGCTGATTCGATCGCGACATCGGTGCCAGCTCCGATCGCGATGCCGACATCGGCTTGCGCGAGAGCTGGCGCGTCGTTGACGCCATCGCCAACCATCGCGACGCGGGTGTTGTCTTCTTGAAGCCCCCGTACGACGTCAGCCTTCTCGCTAGGCAAGACCTCGGCGAAGACCTCGTCGATGCCAAGCTGAGCGGCCACCGACGCCGCGACGGCGTGCGAGTCACCGGTGAGCATGGCGACCCGTATGCCGGCTTTGCGCAGGGTGGCAACGGCTTCTGCGGATTCGGGGCGCACCACATCCGCGAGCAAAATCGCGCCAATCACGACATCGTTCTCGATCACGAAGACAAAACCGCTTCCGCTCGCGGCGGTAGTCTCGCGCACCACTTCTGCTGGGGCAGTGAGTCCGCGCGCCGTGACATGGCGCTGGCTTGCGACGGTTACCTTGGTGGCACCCACGAGCGCCTCCGCGCCGAGTCCGGCGAGGGCCAGAAACTTGGTCGTTCGTGCGATCTTGAGCGTACGAGTTTTTGCTTCTGCAAGAACCGCCCGCGCGATCGGATGCTCAGACTTTGATTCGACGGCCGCCGCGACAGCGAGCACCTCATCCTCGGTGCGGCCCTTCGCCGGCACAACCTTGGTCACCCCAAGGCGACCCACGGTCAGCGTGCCCGTCTTGTCGAAGAGCACAACCTGCAGGCCCCGTGCCTGCTCGAGTGCTGCCCGATCGCGAACGAGAATTCCGTTCTTGGCACCAAGTGAGATCGATATCTGCGCGACGAGTGGGATCGCGAGGCCAAGTGCGTGCGGGCACGCGATGACGAGCACGGTGACGACGCGCTCGACGATGAACGCGGGGTCGCTCGGATTCACCAACGACCAGACCGCTAGGGTCGCGAGCGCGGCGGCGAGTGCGACGTAGAACAACCAGCTGGCCGCGCGATCGGCGAGCACTTGCACCGCCGACTTGCTCGCCTGGGCGTCGGCGACGAGCCTCATCACGCCCGCGAGTGCCGTGTCGCCGCCGATGCGGCTGACCTTGACCGTTAACGCACCTGAACGGTTGATGCTGCCAGCCACCACCGTGTCTTTGAGCGCCTTCGACACATCTCTCGATTCGCCCGTCAGTAGCGACTCGTCGACGTCTGACTCGCCATCGACCACGACGCCGTCGACGGGAATCGCCGAACCAGGGCGCACGAGCACGAGGTCACCAACGCTCAACTTCGATACGGGCATCGTCATGACCTGATCGCCGTGCAGCATCTCTGCATCATCGGGGATGAGCTTGGCCAGTTCGCCAAGAGCGCCCCGAGCCCCCATCACCGCCGACATCTCGACCCAGTGGCCGAGCAGCATGATGGTGATGAGCGTCGCGAGCTCCCACCAAAAGTCCATGCCAGGAAAGCCAAAGGTGACGGCAGCGCTGTAACCGAACCCGACGATCATGGCAAGCGAAATGAGCGTCATCATGCCTGGCCTACGGTTGCGCAGCTCTGTCACCGCTCCGCGGAGGAAGACGAACCCGCCGTAGAAGAACAGCGCCGTGCCGAACACCGCGGGGATGTACTCGCTGTAAGCGAAGCGCGGCCCGCTGAGCCCGAGAATTTCTTGCAACCCGGTCGAGAAGATGAGGGTGGGCACGGTCAGCGCGAGGCTGATCCAGAACGTGCGTTTGAACTGGGCAGGGTCGTGGGCGCGGTGTTCGTGGGCGCTGTTTCCGTGGGCGCTGTGTTCGTGCGACTCTAGGGTCGAGCCTGTCGAGACCGCGTGCTGCGCCCTCTTGCGCTTCGGTTGTTCTTCGATCGTCATGCGTGTTCTCCTCGGACGGTGGTCAATTCGTACGCCGCGAGCAGTGCGTCAAAACCCGACGCGAATAAACTGCAGTCGTGAAGCTGACGAAGTTCGAACACGCCTGCATGATCCTTGAAGTTGCTGAGCAGCGCCTGATCATTGACCCGGGGATATTCACCATGCCGCTCGGTGATCTGGGAGACGTCAGCGCCGTCGTGATCACACACGAACACAGCGACCACTGGACCCCCGAACAGTTGCAGCGCATCATCGACCGCAATCCCGATGTTGCAATCTATGCACCAGCCGGCGTTGTGGCCGCCGCTGCCGACTTCACGATCATCGAGAGCACGCACGGCGACGAGGTTGAAGTTGGCCCGTTCACGCTGCGGTTCTTCGGCGAGAAGCATGCGGTGATCCACGAATCCATTCCGGCGGTCGACAACGTCGGTGTGCTGGTCAACGACACTCTCTATTACGCGGGTGACGCACTGGTGGTGCCGCCCACCGAGGTCGAGATACTCGCTGCGCCGGCCGGTGCGCCATGGCTCAAGATCGCCGAAGCGATGGACTACGTGCTGGCGGTCAGGGCAAAGCGGGTGTTCCCGGTGCACGAGATGGTGCTCTCGGTCTTCGGCAAGCAGCTCTCGAGCGACCGCCTCAGCTGGGCTGCTGAGCAAGCCGGCGGAACGTACTTCGTGCTCGAGCCCGGAGAGTCGCTCGATCTGTAGGTGCGATTCGGAACCGCTCTACACTCGGCCCGCCGCCAATGCAGCACCGATCAGTGGGGCGTCGTCGAGCAACTCGCTGCGCGCGAGTGTCACATCGAGGTCGCCGAGTCCGCGACGAAGCGGCGACTCGAGCAGGTCCCAGGATTGCGAGATCGAGCCGCCTAGCACGAGAACGCTCGCGGCGAATTCCGCGACGAATGGGGCAAGGAATCGACCGAGATGCTCGAAGGTTTCGTTGATCACCGTCAGCGCCGAGGTCTCCCCGTGCCGCGCACGCTCAAACACCTCGCGCACGCTGACACCGCTCTGGTCGTAGGCAGCCAGCAGGGCCCTCGTCGACACCGTGTCTTCAATCGGGCGACCGAGGTAGTCGAACGGGTAGAGGTTACCCCCCGGCGGCACGCCCGGCCCGCCCGACTGCGCTCGCCCGTCGATGAGGAATGACGCCCCAACACCGGTGCCGAGCGTGACTCCGAGAACGCGACTGTGCCCGCGCGCCGCCCCGGCCAGCCACTCTCCCATGATGTAACTGTCGGCGTCGTCGACGAAGCTCACCGACGCGTCGAGACGAGTGCCAAATTCTGCGGCGAGGTCGAGACCCGCAATGGAGCCGAACTTCGCGACGCCGTCGAAGGTGCCGATTCCGCGCGCGTAGTCGAACGGACCGGGGAAGGCGAGCGTCCAGTGGCGCTGTGGCCCGAGCTCTAGCGCTGCGCCAGCGATCGTGCCGAGAATCTGCTCGGCAGTGCCGTGCGGATCAAGGTCTACATCTGCCCGCGCATCAACACGTGACCCAACAACGAGAGCGGCGGTGACGTGGCTTCCGCCGACGTCCATGACGGCCTGCAGAGTTGTGTCAATCAAGCTGGCATCATCGACCTCTTATCAAACAATTCGGATCTCACTCTAACCCCTGATGGATTGCGGAAATTAGCGCAAACAACGGGGTCCCGAGCGGTCGATCCGGAGCCCTCCGCGTTTCAGGTACACCGACTTTCGGCGCGACTGGAGGTAGTCGCCCGGTTAGAGGAGCGATAGAAGCTGGGGTGGGTCTGACGATCACGCCACGGCGTGGAACTCCAAGCGGAGGCCGAGCGCGGTGGCCACTTTCATGATCGTCGCGAAGCTGGGGTTGCCGTCAGCCGAAAGCGCCTTGTACAGACCCTCGCGGCTGATGCCGGTGCGGCGGGCGAGTTCACTGAGGTTGCCGGAGCGGGCGATCGCTCCGAGCGCCTGAGCGATCATCGCGGCGTCGTCCCCGCTCTCCTCGATGGCGGCTTCGAGGTAGGCCGCGGCGTCGTCGATGCTCACCAGGTACTCAGCCGCGTCGTATCGGCTAAATTGACTTTCAGTCGCCATATCTCTCACTCCTCCACTCGTCCGCGAGGCGCTTCGCCTGCACGATGTCCTTGTCCTGTGTCGATTTGTCCCCGCCCACAAGGAGGACGATCATGACGTCACCCTGCTGCAGGCAGTAGACCCGATAGCCCGGCCCATAGTCGATCCGGAGTTCGGAAATGCCTTCCCCAACCGGTCGGACATCACCCGGGTTACCTGTCGCGAGCCGGTCGATCCGCACCAGTACTCGCGCGGCGGCTCGCCGATCATTGAGTTTCCGCAGCCACCGATCGAAGACTGCCGTCTTAAGGATCTCAGCCACTTGTCAAGTGTAGTTCACAACTCGATCGCACGGAAGCATGGCAATGCCCGGAAAAACCCGGGCCGATTGCGGCGCTAACGCTGGGGTGCCTGGACTCGAACCAAGAACAAAAGAATCAGAATCTTCCGTGTTGCCAATTACACCACACCCCATCGAGCCCAACCGAGGCGGAGCCGACTGTCCACTTTAGCGCAAGTCAAGCCCTCCGCGAGTCCTGCCGCACACCAGCCAAATGCAGGTGATTCGAGAGCCCTTCGCCGCAATCCCGGGGCGAGCGCAACCCGCGCGGCGCCCGACTCCTGCATTTGGCCGGTGACGCAGGTTAGA
>JANONY010000028.1:0-13278 GCA_031421055.1 Actinomycetes bacterium
CCGCGACGGCGAAACGCCGCCTCGGTGCCTACCTGCAGCGCCGCGGCTACGGCGGCTCGGTGCTCAGCGCCGCAATCAACGCCGCGCTCAATCCTGCGGCAAACGACGGCGGGGGAGTGCGGTTCCGCTAGCCGCTCGAGCTTTGCGCGGGTCCGACGATGCTTCGGGTCCGCTTTGCGTTGGCGCCCGGCCGCGCGCCACTGCCGCACTCCCGCCCGGCCGAACGCCACCTCCGCCCTGGCCGCGCGCCACTTTGTTGACCAACCGCACCAACGTTGATGCGGTTGGTCAACGAACGAGCACATGGTCGCGCCGACGTCGGCGTTTAGAATGGAAATACCATGACTTTGCTCGCTCCCTCGACCGCCGCAACTCAGGCATCCGTAGACGCCCAGCGTGCGCGCACCTACGAGGTGCGTACCTTCGGCTGCCAGATGAACGTGCACGACTCCGAGCGCCTCGGCGGAAGCCTTGAGGCCGCCGGCTACGTGAAAGCTCCGAGCGGCGAGCAGGCAGACGTCGTCGTTATCAACACCTGCGCGGTGCGCGAGAACGCAGACAACAAGCTATACGGCAACCTCGGAATTCTCGGCACGCGAAAGAAGAAGCACGAGGGCATGCAGATTGCTGTCGGCGGGTGCCTCGCCCAGAAAGACAGAAACGTCATTCTTGAAAGGGCACCGTGGGTTGATGTGGTGTTTGGTACACACAACATGGGTTCGCTGCCGACCCTGCTCGAGCGGGCCAGGCACAACGGTGAAGCGCAGCTCGAGATTCTCGAGTCGCTCGACGTGTTCCCCTCGACACTGCCGACGAAGCGCGACTCCACCTACAGCGGGTGGGTCTCGATTTCTGTGGGATGCAACAACACCTGTACGTTCTGCATCGTCCCCGCGCTGCGAGGCAAAGAGAAGGATCGCCGACCGGGCGACATTCTTGCTGAGATTCGCACGCTCGTCGACGACGGCGTGATCGAGGTCACGCTCTTGGGGCAGAATGTCAACTCCTACGGGGTCGAGTTCGGCGATCGTCAGGCGTTCGGCAAACTGCTGCGTGCGGCGGGAGAGATTGAGGGGCTCGAGCGCATCCGCTTTACCAGCCCGCACCCGGCGGCGTTCACCGATGATGTGATCGATGCGATGGCAGAGACGGCAGCGGTTATGCCGCAGTTGCACATGCCGCTGCAGTCCGGATCCGATCGCATTCTCAAAGAGATGAAGCGCTCGTACCGCTCAGAGAAGTTCCTCGGGATTCTTGATCGTGTTCGCGCAAAGATTCCGAATGCCGCGATTAGCACCGACATCATTGTCGGATTCCCCGGCGAGACCGAAGAAGATTTTCTCGAGACGATGCGGGTCGTCGAGGCGGCGCGATTCGCGTCGGCGTATACGTTTCAGTACTCGATTCGGCCTGGCACGCCCGCCGCGACAATGCCAGACCAGGTGCCGAAGGCGGTCGTGCAGGAGCGCTTCGAGCGCCTCGCCGCGCTGCAAGACCGCATCACCCGCGAAGAGAACGAGAAGCTCGTCGGTCAGACCGTCGACGTGCTCGTGAGCGCCGCCACGAGCAAGAAGGCCAACCGCTGGAGCGGGCGCGCCGAAGACTCTAGGCTCGTGCACTTCGAGGTCGCGTCAGATCTGCCGCGGCCCGGCGACGTTGTCACCGTGCGAATCTCCGAGGCCTCCACCTTCCATCTCGTCGCTGAGGGAGCACCATTGGCCGTGCGCCGCACGCGCGCCGGGGACGCGTGGGATCGTGCCGAAGCCGAGAGCTGCGCGGTGCCTGCTGCGCCCGCGACTCCTGGCCGCGCTGCGCTGGGGATGCCATCACTGCGAGTCGTCAAGACACCCATCTACCCCGGTGCTATTTACACGCCGGACGACTCAGAACGCTAATGCTCGTCGCCATTGTCGGTGCGACCGGCACGGGCAAGTCCGCACTTTCGCTCGATATCGCCGAGGCGCTCGAGGCTGCAGGAACTCCGGCCGAGGTCGTCAACGCCGATGCGATGCAGTTGTACCGCGGCATGGACATCGGAACGGCCAAACTTGCGCCTGCCGAGCGGCGCGGAGTGCCACATCACATGCTCGACGTGCTTGATGTCGCCGACGAGGCGAGCGTCGCCGACTACCAGTCGGACGCGCGCGCGCTCATCGCTGACATTCAGGCCCGCGGTCGCGTGCCGATCCTGGTCGGCGGTTCTGGTCTCTACGTGTCCAGTGTCATCTTCGACTTTCAATTTCCGGGTACGGACCCCGAAACGCGCGCGAGTTTGGAGGCCGAGCTGTCGCACAGCGGCCCCGGCCTGCTCGTCCAGCGTCTGTCACAGCTCGACCCAGCCGCAGCTCGCGCGATCGGGCCGAGCAATGGGCGGCGCATTGTGCGCGCACTGGAGGTCATCGAGCTGACGGGCGAGCCGTTTGGGTCTGGACTTCCGAGCGAAGACGAGTTGTGGCGCCCCACCACGCTCATCGGTCTGAGGGCGGAGCGCGACGTGCTGGTTGAGCGGCTCGAGGGTCGTGTGGCGCAGATGTGGGCAAACGGCCTCGTCGAAGAAGCGCGGGGTCTCGGCACGCTTGGGGTGACCGCGGCGCGCGCTATCGGGTATGCCCAGGCCAGAGCGCAGCTGGCTGGCGAACTCACCGAGCACGCCGCAATCGAGCAGGCGCAGGCTCTGACGCGCCGCTATGCGCGACGCCAAGTTGGCTGGTTTCGGCGCTATCCCGCGGTGACGTGGCTCGACTGGGATGACCCGCGGCGCCTCGCCACGGCGCTCAGCACGATCGCCGCGACGAACAGTGACGCGGCGACGACGAGCGCCTGAGAGGCACTCAGTAGTGCGAAGCTGAGTGCGCCGATTCCGACTCCGACGTTGTATGCGACGTTCCAGATTGCATTGACCGCACCGTATCCGCTTGGCCCTGTTGAGTCGAGCATGAGGTGGATGCTGGTGTTCTGCAGCACGCCGAAGGCGAGTCCGAAGACGAGTGCGCCGACGATCACCAGGGCGCTGACGGTCTCGAGCGGTGCGGCGAACAGAACGATGACGAGCCCGATGGCGGCGAGCGCGAGTGCAGGCACGATGAGTATTTGTGAGTCGCGGCGGTCGGCGTACCGGCCGGCGAACCAGCGTGTGACTGTTGCTGCGAGCCCCATGACGAGCAGGGCGAGAGCAGCGACCCCTGGCTCGAAGTCGAGCGGTAGGTAGGTGATCAGCAGTCCGGATGCGAGGGTCGCGACTGTAAAGATGACAGCGAGGCGAAGCACGCCGTTCGACCGCAGCGCGTGCATCATGCCTGTAACGGTTTCTGGCGCAGGAATGTGGATGCGCCCCAGGGCGATGACCAGCGCGAACACCGCCGTGCTGCCCGCCGCGATGAACAGTGGCGCGTAGCCGATCTGTTCGACGAGCCATACGCCGGAGGGCAGCGCGAAGACCGAGGGAACACCGATGACGACCCCGTAGACGCCGATGCCTTCGCCGCGTTTTCCTTCTTGCGCGAGCGCCGCGACCATCGTGCCGCTCGCGATGACGAGAAACGCGAAGCCGAATCCGCGCACGATGCCGACCGTGACTATGGTCGGCATCGATCCGTCGAGTAGTAGCGCGAAAAGGGGGACGTGCATGAGTACGAGCCCCAGTGCGAGGGTTTTGGACGAACCGATGCGAGCCATGATGCGCGTCGTGACGAGTTCGCCGAGCACGGTCGCAAGCATGAAGACCGCGGTCGTGAGCGCCGCCCCTGACGTGCCGTACCCCTCGTCAACCGCGAACAATGGGATGACGCCGAGCATCAGAAAGTAGGTCGTGAACCCAAGGAACGAGGCGAGCAGCACGAGCAGCAGTGGTCGGTTCACGTATCGACGCTATACCTGTTGGCGGGTTGAGCCGACCAGCGGGTTGAGCCTGTCGAAACTGGCAACTACGGCAAACTCGGCTTCGACAGGTGTTCGTGCACCGCGACCCAGCGGTCATCGCGCAACTCGAACACGATCGTCTCGCGCTCGTCAAAAGTCTCGACCTCTGCACCGAACTCGATGGTCGAATGCACGTCGTGGGTAAAGATCGCCATCGTTTCGAAGAGCTGCACCCGGCGAGCGGACGATGCGCAGGAATGCACTAGGAAGCCATCCTCGCGCTCCCACCGGCTCCACAGTTGCTCATACTCGATGCGGGCCTCGAGGCGGCGCTCAGCCGTGTGGAACACGAAGGTCGCATCCGGAGCGAAGCCGGCGAAGTACTCGGCGGTTCGATGGTGCCCAAAATTGTCGATGATCGCATCAGCCGCGGCCAGCACGGCCGCTTCCCGCTCGTCGCTCACTTCGCGGCCTTGGCGATGTGCGCCATGCTCGACAGGAGTTCGTAGGCGATGTGAGCTGCGGCGATTCCAGTGATTTGCGCATGGTCGTACGCCGGGGCGACCTCCACGATGTCGGCGCCAACGAGGTTCGTGTTCGAGAACGCACGGATGATCGCCAGCAGCTCGCGGCTGGTGAACCCTCCCGCCTCTGGGGTTCCCGTTCCCGGCGCGAACGCCGGGTCGAGTACGTCGATATCGATAGAGACGTAGACGGGGCGATCGCCCACCCTCGCGAGCATCCGTTCGATCACGCCGGTCACGCCAAGCGTGTCGATCTCGACGGCGTGCACGATCTGGAAACCGAGGTCGCCGTCTTCGACCAGGTCGTCGGCCGTGTACAACGGCCCGCGGATACCAAGGTGCATGCATGCGTTCTTGTCGAGCAGACCCTCCTCCGAGGCCCGCCGAAAGGGGGTCCCGTGGGTGTAGTCGGCACCGAAGTAGGTGTCCCACGTGTCGAGGTGCGCGTCGAAGTGAACTACCGCGAGCGGGCCGTGTTTCTCGGCCATTGCTCGCAGCAGCGGTAGCGCGATGGTGTGGTCGCCACCGAGCGTGAGCAGTTTCGCTCCCTCGGCGAGCACCCTCGCGGCGTGCTGCTGCACGCTCGCGAGGGCTTCGTCGATCGCGAAGGGATTCACTGCGATGTCGCCGCCGTCAACGACCTGCTGCACCGCGAACGGTTTGATGTCTTGGGCAGGGTTGTATGGCCGCAATAGTCGCGACGATTCGCGGATGTGGCTTGGGCCGAATCGTGCGCCCGGCCGGTAACTGACCCCCGAGTCGAACGGCACACCGAGCACCACCACGTCGGCGCGCTCCACCTCGTCCCAGCGGGGAAGCCGGGCGAAAGTGGGCGCTCCGCCGTAGCGGGGCACGATGGTTGCGTCGACCTGGCCAATGTTGTTGTTCTCGACCAGTCGGGGGATAACGTCATCCACGATTCGTGAAGTTCCTAGCTTTTTCGGGCGGCGACTTTGGCCGCGGTCGAGCTGTGATCCGTCACGATCGGTTGCATGGGCTGGTCTCCAGAGGGAACTACGCGCGGGCCGTTTTCGCCAAAGACGAATTTCGGCTCTGGGAAGATCACGAGTGCCCCGATGTAGAGCACGGCAGCCGACACGATGGCCACGATGAGGCTGAGGTCAACGCCTCCCGCGACGCCATTGAACGGACCGACGATCACCGGCGGGAAGTAGGCGAAGAGCAGGCCGAGGAACGCGGCAACGACCCAGGCGACGAGTCCGCGCAAGTTGACTCCGGCGGTGAACCAGTAGCGGCCCCCCGTCTCGCCCTTGTTGAACACCTGAAGGTGCCTGCGGTCGAACGAGCCGCGGCGCACGAAGTAGCCAATGGTCATGATGACTATCCACGGCGTTGTGGTGACGACGATCGCACCGATGAAGGCATTGACCGCCCCAAGGAGGTCGAAGAACACGCGGCCGGTGAGGATGAACAGGAACGCGAGCGCACCGATGAAAATCGTCGCCTGCACCCGACTGAACCGCGGGAATACTGACGAGAAGTCGAGCCCGGTTCCGTAGAGCGATGTCGACCCGGTCGAGAGCCCGCCGATGAAAGCGACCCCGATCAGCAGCACCGCGTACCAGAGAGGGGATGCCTGGATGAGGGCGAACACGTAGTCGGCCTCGCCCGCAACGATCGTGGCTGTTGCCACACCGAAGAGGAACGGGATGAGCGTGAGCATCTGGCCGAGGAACGTCGCGAGCATGATCTTGCGCGGCGGGGTGCTCGCCGGGATGTAGCGCGACCAGTCGCCGAGAAACGCGCCGAACGAGATGGGATTGCCCATGACGATGAGCGCCGAGAGGATGAACGTTGGCCAGAAGGCACCGAGTGCTAGCGCGTCAGGGCCTGGGTCGTAGCCGGGATTGAACGTTCCGGCGAACGCGACGACAGCGAGCAGGATAAGCGCGGTGTTCGCGATAACGGCAGTCTTGTTGACCAGCAACATGAACTGGTAGCCGTACACCACCACCACGATCACGATGAGGCCGATGACGCCGTAGATCACGGTGCGCAGCCCCAACGAGTCTGGAACGCCGAGCAGTCGATTGACCGCACCGACGAGTGCATCACCGCTGACCCAGACCGAGATTGAGTAGAACGCAATCGCGGTCAGTAGCGAGAGAAATGACCCGACTACTCGGCCGCGAACGCCGAAGAATGCGCCGGACGACACGGCATTGTTGGTGCCGGTCTTGGGGCCGAAGAGTCCCATCGGCATGAGAAAGAGTGTGCCGACCAGTACGCCAGCCACGGTGGCGAGCACCGCCTGCCAAAACGAGAGGCCGAGGAGGATGGGGAACGTGCCGAGCAGTACGGTGGCGAAGGTATTCGCACCGCCAAATTGGATGCGAAGCAGGTCGAACCAGCTCGAGGTGCGATCCGCATCCGGGATGGTGTCGATGCCATAGGCCTCGACCTTGGTGATCTTGGGGCGAGCGTTGAGGGTTACGTCAGCGTGTTCGCTGGCAACCACGTTGTTGTCAGTCATGGGATCCTTTGTTAACTAGGAGTATTTGCCATGACTATAGACCTAGATTTGCCTGAGGTGCAAGACTACTTGCCTATGAGGATAAAACGGATCATCGACCTGTCGGTCTCGCTCAACCAGCAGACCCAGGTGTACCCCGGCGATCCCGCCGTGGAGTTCTCGGTGCACAGCACGGTAGAGCGCGACGGTTTCAACCTCCTGACCGTGCACATGGGGTCCCAGACGGGCACCCACGTTGACGCGCCGTACCACTTCGACGACAGCACTGCCCGCATCGATGAGTTGCCCTTAGAGAGGTTCATGGGGCTAGGCGTGATCGTCGACGTCAGCGCTGCCGGGGCGCGCGGCCCCATCACCTGGGACTACATCGAGCCCGCCGCCGCTTCGATAGAACCCGGATGCATCGTGCTACTGCACACCGGCTGGAGCGCCCACTATGGCACCGACCGCTACTTCGACCATCCCTACCTCGACGCCGAGGCGTGCCGCCAACTACTGGCGCTCGGCGTGCGCACGATCGGCATCGACGCGATAAACCTCGATGAGACTCCGAATGAATCCCACGCTGGTGTCGGCTTTCCCTGCCACCACCTCATCGCCGAGGCGGCCGGCGTGATCATCGAGAATCTAACCAATCTCGCCGCCGTCACGTTTTCGCATCCGGTCATCTCCGTGCTTCCGCTCGCGTTCACGGGAGCCGATGGTGCCCCGGTTCGTGCGGTCGCCATCGAGCAGGAATAGTCGACAATAGCTCTATGGCTTCACAGGTACTTATCGGAGCGCGCTTGCGGGCAGCGCGGCTCTCGCGCGGGATGACGCTCGAGGCAGTGGCAACCGCTGCCGGCATCAGTCTCGGTTTCGTCAGCAAACTTGAGCGCGATCAGGTGTCGCCATCGGTGGCGTCGCTCGTCGCGATCTGTGATGCCGTCGGGCTCAAGGTCGGTGAGTTGTTTGAGCCGCCGCCGTCGCAGGTGGTGCGGGCGGGCGAGGGCTCGCCCATCAACTTCGGCGGCCAGGGGGCTATCGAGTTTCTCGTGACGCCGGGCAACCAGACTGCCGTCGAGGTGATCCAGTCGATCATTGAACCGGGCGGCACGGCCGGCGCAGACTTGTACACACTCGACTGCGACGTGGAGTTCGTCTTCGTCATTCGCGGCACCGTCACGGTGACCCTCGCCGACGAAGACCACGAGCTGCACACCGGTGACGCGATGACGTTCCGCGGCCGCGACCCGCACACGTGGAGGAATGCGTCGCTCACCGAACAGACCGAAGTGCTCTGGGTGCTCGCGCCAGCCCCCTAATCGCGCCCTGCCGGCAAGCGGGTTAAACTTGCCCCATGCCTGAGATTCATTTCACCAAGGGGCACGGCACGGGCAATGACTTCGTGCTGTTCGCCGACCCAGACGGTGAGATCGACCTCACACCCGCCCAACTTGTAGCCCTGGCCGACCGGCACTTCGGTGTCGGTGGCGACGGGGTGCTGCGGGCGGTGCGCTCGAAGAACATTGCCGAAGGCGCCGCAGCACTCGCCGAAGACGACGGCGCCGAGTGGTTCATGGATTATCACAACTCCGACGGATCGGTGTCGGAGATGTGCGGCAACGGCATCCGGGTGTTCACGCGTTTTCTCATCGCCAACGGCCTCGCGAGCCTAGGGCCGGGCGAAACCCTGCCGATCGGCACGCGCGGGGGAGTGCGCGACATGCAGGCGAACCTCAGCGGCTTTCAGGTCGACCTCGGACGGTGGCGGCTCGACGGCTCCGAGCCGCTGGTGCGGGCGCGTGAGTTGCCGGTGCAGCGGCCGGGACTTGGCATCAACATTGGCAACCCGCACGTGGTCGTCGCGCTCGCGAGCGATGCTGAACTCGATGCGCTCGACCTGTCGTACATTCCGATTCTTGAGCCAGAGGCCCCGGAGGGCGCGAATGTGGAGTTCGTCGTTCCCGCCGATCCGCTGGTGAAGGACGGGGTCGGCTACATCCGCATGCGCGTGCATGAACGCGGCAGCGGCGAGACGCTCTCGTGCGGCACCGGCGCAGCGGCAGCCGCCTTGGCAACACGGCACTGGGCTGGTAAGGGCGCGCCGAACCAGTGGAAGGTCGAGGTTCCGGGCGGAACGCTCGGCGTGCGCATGTTCCCGACCGAAGACGGCGAGCACGTCGCCCTCAGTGGCCCAGCCGAGCTCGTGTACGAGGGCGACCTCTCCCTCTAGTTTTTGGCGGGTCGAGCAGCGGAGCGGGTCGAGCGTGTCGAGACCTCTCCCTCCAACCCTCGCGCTCTACACATCCTGCCGCTGGTCGAGCCTGTCGAGACCCAGCCCGCGCACACTGGCGCGATGCAGAGATACGAAGACACCCGTGAGCACCCGCTAACCACCGACGAGCAGGTGCTCGATCGCGCGAAACTGTTGCTCGGCACCGCCATGCGCCGCCAATTGTGGTTCATGTTTCTCGACGGCGACAACATTCAGTTGCCGCTGCTCATGCCGACGGATGTGCCCCGCACCCCCGACAACGCCGAACCCGCCCAGCTGGCCCGCTTCATTCGCGGGGTGGTCGACACGGCAGACGCGGCGGTGATCATTGTGGCGCTCGAGCGTCGCGGAAGCGATGAGATCACGAGCGACGATCGCGCATGGTTCCAACTCGTGCGCCAGGCGTGCGTGATGATCGAGTTGCCGCAGCGGGGTCCACTGTTGTGCCACACCCGCGGCGTGCGATGGGTCGCGGCAGAGGACTACGCGATCTCGTGACCTCGGTTATACCGGGTTATACTCAGCGGATGAAGACTGCTATTTCGCTGAGCGACGATACCTTTCGGCGCGTGGAGGACGGCGCGGCAGCGCTGCACATCAGCCGCTCGGAGTTCTTCGCTCGCGCGGCTGAGTTCTACCTCGCACAACTTGAGTCACGAGCCCTGTCGGCGAGAGTGGATGAGGTGCTAGCCCGCATCGGCACTCACGACGAAGGCGTCGGAGCCCTCGGTCTGCGCCGGCTTGAAGAACTCACCGAGGGCGACGAGTGGTAGTCGCCCGAGGTGGTGTGCACTGGGTGGACTTCGGGCCGGTTGTCGACAGCGCTCCCGCGAAGCGCAGGCCAGTGGTGATCGTGCAGTCCGACCACTTCAACGCGACACGGCTCGCCACGGTCATTATCTGCCCGCTGACCTCGAAGACTGACCGAGCGGAGTTGCCTGGCAACGTGTTCGTTCCGGCATCCGCGTCGGGCCTGCCCAAAGACTCGGTGGCCAACGTCACGCAACTGATGACGCTCGACCGGGCGAGCTTGACGCCGCAGGTGTCGCAGCTACCCGCGTACCTACGGGCTGAGATTGACGCCGGGATTCTTATCGTGCTCGGTCTTCATGGAAGAGTGATGCGGTGATGTTATGATGCATCGATGCGAACGACTCTTGAAATTGATGACTCGGTGATTGTGGCAGCCAAGGCGATTGCGCGCGACGAGGGTGTGTCACTCGGCAACGCGATCTCGAAACTCGCCCTCCGCGGCCTCAGCGCTGGTCCGAACGCGGTGACCACTTCCGGGTTCCCCGTCTTCGCGGCGGCGCCCGGCGCCCCTCCGATCACCCTCGCCGTGGTCAACGAGCACCGTGACGACTAAGCCGTACCTGCTCGACCTTAACGTGCTCATCGCGCTTAGCTGGTCGCAGCACATCCACCACCAGCGTGCGCACGCGTGGTTCGATTCGCTCACTGTCGCTTGGGCGACGACCCCGATGACCGAGGCCGGATACGTCCGGCTGTCGATCAACCCGGCCGTGGTTGGGCAACCCGTCTCTATGACGGCTGCCCTTAGCGCGCTCACGGCGCTTCGAGCCGCGCCCGGTCATGTTTTCGTCGCGGACGACTCAAGCCTTGCAAAACCAACCATCGACCTTCAGCGAGTCGCGACCAGTCGCCAGGTGACGGATGCGCACCTCGTCAATCTCGCGGCAAGCGTCGGGGCCGTGCTCGCGACGCTCGATCGCGGCATCGAAGAGTGGCTGATGCCCGCCGAGAAGCATCACGTCGTCGTACTGCCCGCGTAGCCTAGCTCTATGGCTCACGACCACAAGACCCTCCCGATTGACGCGGCCTCAGCGGCGACCCTGAACGAGGGCGGCCTCAGCATGCGGCTTGTCGACACGAGCGACGCTGCTGCGTACGAGACGTGGGTGCGTGCTGCCAATCGGGGTTTCCACGGCGCAGAGCTGAGCGACGAGCAGGCCGCCGGCATGATGGCGGGCATGGCCGACCGCCGCACTACGGGTGTCTATGACGGCGACGAGCCTGTCGGCACGGCCAACGCATTCCCGAGCCCAGTGACCGTGCCGGGCGGCGCCCAGCCTTCGGCGTGGGCAATCAGCGACGTCACGGTGGCGCCAACACACCGCCGCCGCGGGATTGCCCGCGAGTTGCTCGAATCTGAGCTGCGTGCCGCGAAGGCGCTCGGCATCCCGATGGCGATGTTGACGGTGAGTGAGTCGACCATCTACGGCCGCTTCGGTTTTGCGCCAGCGACGATGGCGGCGAGTCTGACTATCAACACCCGACGCGCGCGGTACGTCGGGCCGGTGCCTGCTAGTACGGTGCCCGCGGGCAGCGTGCGCTTCACGTCGATCGAGGCGCTGCGCCCACAGGTCGACGCGCTCTACGCGCGCTGGCGCGTCACCAGCCCCGGCGAGATCGAGGTGTGGCCGCGGCGGTGGGATCAGATCGTCGGCCTCACCGACGACGCCAAGAAGGATGTAACCAAGCTTCCGCGCGCGGTGCGATTTGACGACGCCAACGGCCAGCTGCAGGGCTTCGCCGTCTACAAGGTCAAAGAGAACGAGGCGGACTTTCCGGCGAGTACGGCCGACCTGAAGTACCTGATGGCGGTGACGCCGGATGCCTACGCCGCATTGTGGCGCTACCTGCTCGAGCTCGACCTCGTGGCGACGATCACGGCGCACCTGCGCCCGGTCGACGAGCCGATGCGCTGGTTAGTGAGCGACTTTCGCGGGGTCAAGGTCGAGACCTATGACCACCTGTGGCTGCGCATCCTCGATGTGCCGGCAGTGCTGCAGGCGCGCAAGTTTTACGCGCCGATCGACCTCGTGCTCGAGATCACCGACTCGCTCGGGCATGCGGCGGGCCGGTACCGCGTGACGGCCGAGCGGGTCGAGCCCGAAGTGCGGGTCGAGCCCGAAGTGCGGGTCGAGCCTGTCGAGACCCTACCCGACCTAACCCTCAGCATCAACGAGCTCAGCGCCCTCTACCTAGGCGGAGTCGCAGCCCCAACCCTGCACACCGCCGGCCGCATCACCGAGCACACCGCAGGCGCTGTGGCGCAGCTCGACGCGGCATTCCGCTCGCCCCAGACGCCGTGGTTGAGTGTGTGGTTCTAGTTGGCGAGTTCTAGCCCGAGCGACTCGGCGGCGCGTGCGAGTTGAGTGTCAAACGTGGCGAGTGCGCTCGGCCCGCGCATTGCGGTGACGAGCACGCAGCAGTCCGGCAGTTTAAGGCCCGTGCTTGCTCGTAGCTCTGCGAGTTGTAGTGACTCAGTTTCATCCGATGCCGTCACCTGAAGGCTCATCGCCTTCAGGTCGGCGAGTCGCTGGACTCCGCGCCCGAGCCGCACCGGGTCGACCAGCACTTCAGCCAATGTAATCGCGTGAGCCAAGAAGCCGTCTGCCGCATATTGATCTAGAAGCGATCGGGCATTTGCGTGGTGCGCATCGGTGGGCGTGAGCATTGCGATCATCACGCTTGCGTCGAGCACGATCACTCGGGCCAGTCCTTGCGCAGTTCCTCCAGGTAGCCGGGCGGGTACTCGTCGGGGTACTTGCCGGCGATGCGGGCGATAGCGGCGCGCCGCCGCTGAGTCTCGACGTCTGCGGCGAGCGCTTCGCCTCCGCTAATGATCGCGCGCACGATGAGGCGAGATCGTGGCTCCTTCGGCCAATGCTTAGCGGCCGCGTCGAGCGCGCGCGCGACCTCATCAGTCTCGGTGACCTGATAACGGCGGCGGGCGGTAGGCATGAAGAAATGGTACCACCGAGGCGTGGCGTGGTACACCGGGGAAAGGGACATTCGACCACGCTAAACAGGCGAGCTCAGCCGAGCGGCGCCGCGCGAGAATCTGGGAAATGGCGACGCTGTGGAGGACTGGCGGATCAGCTCCCCACCAAGACCCGCATCCTCACATCCCACACCGCGCGAGTCGCAACCGGGCGAGAAGCCGCAACGATTCCCGCATGAAACTAGTGAAAACCCCAGCCACAGACCTCTTCGACAGGTTCTTCGCCCGCGAGACCGCTGACGCTACCGGCGTGCGACTGGCGCGCATCCGCACGGTCGAGCAGCGCTTGCGCGAGTGCCTCGAGAAGGAGGCCGAGCGCATCCTCGTGACCAACGAC
>JANONY010000029.1:0-1954 GCA_031421055.1 Actinomycetes bacterium
GCGAACATCAAAGACCGGATCTCGCCGCAACACGTCGTCGACCACATGCAGCTCGCGTCGATTCACGCCGAGGCGAACGACCCCGAGGCGGTGCTCCGCGACCTCCGCCAGGCGCTCCGCTGTGACCCAGTGTTCGTCCGCAGACGCGCCGACGAGTTCGCGCGCGCGTTCCGCGGCAAACTCGGCGACGACGAGTTCTGGAGACGATTCGCCGAGCTCATGCGCTGAAGAGCCGTCGAACAATGAACCCCCGGGGTGAACCCCGGGGCACCGACGGCGTCTTAAGCCTGCCTCCGGCAGGCTCCTCTCCATCGCGCGCAGGGAATCGATCGTCGCCGCACTGACCGTGGGCGCGATGATGGCGTAGGCGATGAGTTCTCGACGCTGGCGATCGCGTGGTGCGCGGCGCTTCGGCGCTTCGTCTACGCGAGAAGCGCGGTGGCGTGCTGGAGGAGGTTGGCAGCAAGTGCGGCGAGCAGTGCGACGCAGGTGACCTTCTCGAGTCCGCGCACGAGGATTTGGGCGACGCCGTGATGGTGCTTGAGATGCGCGTTGGAGAGTTCGCACAGCGAGGCACGTGCTCGAAAGGTTCGCTTCGCTTTGTCCGTCTGCATTCGTGCACGCCACGCCGTGATCGCCTCGTCATTGTCGGCGTTGGGGCCGGCCTTCTGTGAGCGCGCGGGAACCGGGATGAGCGCGACGACGCCGCGTTGCGCGCAGTCGCGAATGCAGTCGTGCTTGGCGTGGTTGGCGTCGGCCAGCAGCACCTTGGGGAGCTCGCCGGTACGGGACTGGATCTGATCGAGCATGGGCACGATCGAGCCCATGTCGCTGCCGACGTTGTTGACGCGGACGCCAACGATCGTGCGTGGGCCGCCGAGCGGTGAGCCTGCGGTGGCCAGCTGGATGTTGTAGCCGGGTCGGTAGCCACCGTCGGGCATCTTCATCACGCGCGCGTCGACGTCGGTCGTCGAAGCGCGTGGCTTCTCCTTGCCCTCTGCTGCCAACTCCTTGACGACGACGAGCGCCTCTTCGACGCGCTGTTGGTAGTCATGCGCTGCGGCAAGACGCGCCGCCTTCTCGGCCCATCTCGTCGTGATCGGTTGCCTCGACGTCGTCGGCCTCGGCGAGCACCGCCTTGAGGTGGAGTGCCGCTTGCTCGCGGCACTCTTCGAGCGACGCCTCCTGCCGGAAGGACGGCGCCGACGCGCTTGCGCGCACGCGCGTACCGTCCTGCGCGACGAGCTCGAGGGTTGCGAGCTTCTTGTGCATGAGGACACCGAGCACGTCGGTGAACGTCTTGTCGAGCGCCGCGCCGTGCCCGACACGAAACGTCGAGAGCGTGTCGTGACTGACCTTCTGATCGCCGACGATCCACTGGAACGCCGCATCGCTCCGCGTGCGGCGCTCGATTTCTCGCGCGCTGCCGATGCCTACGCTGATCGCGTAGAGCCAGAGCGTCAGCTGCATGCGCACGCTCGTGAGCGAGCGCCCGAGTAGCCCGTCTGCCAACGCACCCGCCGCTTGGGCGACAGCACGTTCCACGCGTGACTCGATGAGCCCTTGAGCCGGCCCACCACATCGGCCAGCGCGATCGAAGGCGTTTGCCGAAGCACCATGTGCACATGCTCTCGGCTGTTGCCGACCGAAAGAAGGTCGCATCCGAGCTCGAGGCACTTCTGCGCCAGCATCTCCGCAAGCCAACCATCGATCTGCGGCACCAGCGTCGCCGTCCGCCCAAGCGTTGCCCAGATCACGTGCACGAGGACCAGCGTGTCGCTGTGTGCGCCCAACATGCTCCGACTCGACAACGCCACCCTCGCGGTTGCGTGCGAACCGCGCGATTCCGTGCGCTACTTGCGAGGAGCCTGCCGAAGGCGGGCTTAAACCGCCGTCGGTGCCCCGGGGTTCACCCCGGGGGCTGCATCCGGCTCGGAGCATTCATCGACAGCTC
>JANONY010000030.1:0-4827 GCA_031421055.1 Actinomycetes bacterium
GCGAGATTCTCGGTCACGAGGCGGCGCAGCGCGGGTGTGCCCGGGTTGGCGGCGAGCCACTCTTTCGTCGCGTCGACGAGCGCCTGAGAGGCGAGAGTCGAGGGGTAGAGGCCGACGATCAGGGCTTCGGCGATCTGGTAGCTGCGGTTCTTCCAGATGTCGGCGAGCGAAGCGAAGTACTGCTCGCTCACGAGCGATAGCGACGCGGGGTCGTTGGTGTGCACCATGCCAGCGGCGGTGTTGCGTACGATCGCGTTCGGCGCCTCGTCGCTGTCGACGACCGACGAGAAGGCGGCGAGCTTGCCCTCGGCGGTCGGGATGACCGCTCGCACTCTGGCCGCGGCTTGCGCGCCGTTGGCCGTGTTGTCTTTCGCGAGCGCTGCCTCGATCTCTGGCAGGTCGGCGGCGCCGTTGAGCACGAGGCCCTCGAGCAGCTCCCAACCGAGGTCGGTGTCGATCTCGAGCCCAGGCAGCGTGACGGTGCCGTCAACGAGGCCAGTGAGGGTGTCGACGTGCGCGGACGTCGACGCGATGTTGGCGAAGAACTTGACGAACTGGAACTGCGAATCGGATGCCGCTTCTGCACCCTTCGCGAGCTCCCACAGCGCATCGCCAAGCTGCTCAATCGTCGCCGCACGCCGGCCGGGCGAGACGTACATGCGCGCAACCGTCAGCAGTTGCGACAGCGTCGTGCGAATCGTGGTCGACTCGGTCTCGGTGGCGATGTTGCGCAGCACGAGCTCGACATAGTCGCTCGGGCTCGACTCGGCGTCGCGCGTCGCATCCCACGCCGCGCCCCAGACCAGCGAACGGGCGAGCGGGTCTTCAATGTCTTTGAGGTGCTCGATCGCGACTTCGAGCGACGCGGCATCCAAACGGATCTTCGCGTAGGCGAGATCATCGTCGTTGACAAGCACGAGGTCGGGCTTGGCGTAGCCGACGAGGGCTGGCACGTCGGTCGAGACGCCGTCGACGTCGATCTCGATTCGGTGCACTCGCACGAGCTTGTCTTTCTCCAACGAGTAGAAGCCGATCGCGAGGCGATGTGGCCGGATCGTCGGGTAGTCGATCGCGGCCTCCTGCTTTACAGAGAACGAGGTGATCGTGTCGTCGTCGGTTGCCGTGAACACGGGCCGGAGGGTGTTGACACCGGCGGTCTCGAGCCAGAGCTTTGACCATTCGCCGAGTGATCGTCCGCTGGTTATTTCGAGTTCTGCCAGCAGGTCGCTGAGCTCGGTGTTGCCGTAGGCGTGCTTTCTGAAGTACGCGGCTACCCCGGCGAAGAATGCGTCGATGCCGACCCAGGCGACGAGCTGCTTGAGTACAGATCCGCCTTTGGCATAGGTGATGCCGTCGAAGTTGACTTGCACGTCTTCGAGGTCGTCGATCGTGGCGACGACGGGGTGGGTGGATGGCAGCTGGTCTTGGCGGTACGCCCAGCTCTTCTCCATTGCCTGGAACGTGGTCCACGCCTCGGTCCACTCGGTGGCCTCTGCGGTCGCGATGGTCGAAGCCCACTCGGCGAAGCTCTCGTTGAGCCACAGGTCGTTCCACCACTTCATGGTCACGAGGTCGCCGAACCACATGTGCGCGAGCTCGTGCAGAATCGTCACGACGCGGCGCTCCTTGACCGCGTCGGTCACCTTCGAGCGAAAGACGTAGGCCTCGGTGAAGGTAATGGCGCCCGCGTTCTCCATCGCGCCCGCGTTGAATTCTGGAACGAACAGCTGGTCGTACTTGGCAAACGGGTAGGGGTACTGAAATTTGTCTTCGAAGTAGGCGAAGCCCTGGCGGGTCTTCTCGAAGATGTAGTCGGGGTCGAGAAATTCGCTCAGTGACTTACGGCAGAAGAGGCCGAGCGGAATCACCCGGCCGTCGCTGCTGGTCAGCTCGCTGCGCACGACCGCGTACGGCCCGGCGATGAGCGCCGTGACGTAGCTCGACAGAATCGGCGTCGGCTCGAAAGTCCAGGTGGAGTTAGTCGAGCCTGCCGAGACCGGCACTGGTGTCGGCTGGTTGCTCACGACCTGCCACGCGGATGGCGCGGTCACCGTGAACTGGAATGTCGCCTTCAGGTCAGGCTGCTCGAACACCGAGTAGACGCGGCGGGAGTCTGGAACCTCGAACTGCGAGTACAGGTACACCTCACCGTCGACCGGGTCGACGAAGCGGTGCAGACCTTCGCCGCTGTTTGTGTAGGCGAAGTCGGCGACGACTTCGAGCACGTTCTCTGCGGCGAGACCGTCAAGCGCGATGCGGGTGCCGTCGGCGACTGCGGTGTCGAGCGCGGCTCCGTTGAGGGTGATGCTGTGTACCGCGGCGGTGACGGCGTCAATGAAAGTGGATGCGCCATCCGCCGCAGTAAACGTCACGCGCGTCGTCGAGGCGAAGGTCTCCGGTCCCGTAGTGAGGTCGAGCGCGATCTCGTAGCTTGTGACGCTGACGAGCGCTTTGCGCTGCTGGGCTTCGACGCGGGTGAGGTTGTCTCCTGGCACGTGGGTTCTCCTGGTGTGGTCTGCGGTGGTTGCCGCTCTTGACGGCAGATCAACCCTAGCCGCGCGCGCTTCTAGAATTGGGTCATGCGCATCCACATTGCAACGGATCACGCCGGACTCGAGTTCAGCCACGACCTCCAAACCCATCTCAGAGAGCGGGGACACGAGGTCATCGATCACGGGCCGCAGAGCTTCGAGCCGCTCGACGATTACCCGAGTTTTTGCATCAACGCGGCGCGCGGCGTCGTGATCGACCAGCTGGCAGGCATCGAGGCCCTCGGTGTCGTCTTTGGTGGCTCAGGCAACGGCGAGCAAATCGCGGCCAATAAGGTCGCCGGCGTGCGTGCGGCCCTGGTCTGGAACACGTCGACGGCAGAGCTTGCGCGCGAGCACAACGACGCAAACATCATCTCGATCGGCGCGCGCCAACACACGATCGACGAGGCAAAGAGCTTCATCGACACATTTATCGCCACGCCGTTCTCGAATGACGAGCGTCATACCCGCCGCATCGCGCAGGTTGGTGAGTACGAGACGACCGGCGCCATCGCCGGCCACCACGTCGACTGATGCCTGAGGGGCATTCCGTTCACCGCATCGCGCGGCAGTTCAGGTTGCACTTTGTTGGCAACCGGGTCGTCGTGTCAAGCCCGCAGGGGCGTTTCGTCGCCGGGGCAGCGCAGCTCGACGGGCACACGATTGTCGGGGCGACGGCGGTCGGCAAGCAGATGTTTCTCGAGTTTGAGCACGGGCTCTGGCTGAGGGTGCACCTCGGCATGTATGGGGCGTGGGATTTCGCTGGTGAGATCACGGCTGACGCGACCATCGCATCCGCCAATGGACGCATCGGCCAAACTAACCAGCGCGGCACGACTAACCAGCGCGGCACGGTCGTGTCGGATGACGCGGAGGCATCGAACGCCTCGATCGGGGCGCCGCGCAAGACCCGACTGCGCATCGCTGAGGGGGAAAGCCTCGGTGCGGCGCTCGACAGTTTTCCCCCAGAGCCGATCGGCCAAGTACGCGTGCGCCTCCTGACCGATACGACGGTCGCCGACCTGCGTGGCCCAACCGCCTGCGAGGTGCTCACGGCCGACGAGGTCGCAGCGGTGCTCGCCAAACTCGGCCCCGACCCGCTGGTGGATGACGTGCAGCTCGGCGAGCAGCGCTTTGTCGACGCCGTGCGCTTGAAGCAGACCCCGATCGGCTTGCTGCTCATGGACCAGTCGGTCATCGCCGGCATCGGCAACGTCTACCGCGCAGAGCTGCTGTTTCGAGCCCGTCTTGACCCGCACACGCCGGGCCGACTCGTCGACGAGCAAACGCTGCGCGCACTGTGGCGCGACTGGTCGATGCTGTTGGG
The DNA here is from genome assembly GCA_031421055.1 of Actinomycetes bacterium. Lineage (GTDB taxonomy): Bacteria > Actinomycetota > Actinomycetes > Actinomycetales > Microbacteriaceae > Conyzicola. The sequence goes on from JANONY010000030.1 coordinate 3,859, forward strand.
GCGCGGCGTCGAGCTCGGCCAGATGATGACGATGGACGATCTGCAACCCGACGACTACAGCAGAGCGCTCGCCAGCCGCGCCGACCGGCACTGGGTCTACCACCGCGCGGGTGAGCCGTGCCGGGTGTGCGGCACCCCGATCGTCGTTGAGCTGGCAGCGGGCCGCAAGCTGTACTACTGCCCGATCGACCAGGTCTGACTCTGGCGGTCGGCGACCGGTCAGGCGCTCCAGTCGTCGACGAGCAGCCCAGGCACGCGGTCGAACTCGCGGCGGTTGTTCGTCACGACGACGAGCCCGCGCGACCGCGCGTGCCCGGCGATGAGCGTGTCGTAGGAGCCGATCGGGGTTCCAGCCGCGCCGAGGGCGGCGCGAATCTGTCCAGAGTGTGCGGCGGCGGCGGTATCGAAGTCGAGCACGTCGAGAAGCGCGAGAAATTCGTCGACGGTGCGTCGGTTATCCGCTGGTCGTTCTGATTTCTCGGCCCCGTAGGCGAGTTCAGCAACACTGATGCTCGAGATCGCGAGCTGACCCCGCGCCTCGACGAAGCGAGCCTCCAGCACAGCCGACCGATTGCGCAGCACAAAGATCGCGATGTTGGTGTCGAGCAGGTACCGCAGCACTAGTCACGCTCCTGCGCGGGCGGCTGGTCGCGGTCGCGCAGAAAGTCGTCGGTAGTGTGCGTTCCGTGGGCGAACCATTCGGACCACTGTAGGCCGGTCGGCGTGATCACGCGGCTGTTTCCCACAATGACGATGTCGACCTGCTTAACCTGCTCGTCGAAGGCGACGTCTTTGGGAAGACGCACGGATTGCGTGCGATTGTTCTTGAAAATCCCGGCCGTGACCATCGTTGCCCCATCCGTGTATATCCCAGAAGTATATACAGGCCAAGACGCCCTGTTCTGTGTCAGGCTGAATCTCATGCGTCATACCCCCAGTTACCTGCTGACTGACGAGGCCGGGGTGAAG
>JANONY010000031.1:0-6940 GCA_031421055.1 Actinomycetes bacterium
CCCTGGCTGTGAATCGAGGCGGGGTTGCCGACGAGACGCAGAGCTGACGTGTACGCGTCGAGCACCCGCGGCGGCATCGGAGCCGTCGCCGCATAGTCGAGGTAGATCGCCACGTAACAAGCATGACTCACGCGCCGCCTACGCTTGGACGCATGGCAGAGATTGATGCGCTCACGCTTGACGAGCGCAACCGCATCGACGGCCTGCGAGACCTCGGCGTTCGGTCAGACGGCAAGACCGGGACCCTGCGCGTATGGTCGGCGAATGCGAGCGAACTCGAGCTGTGCCTATTCGACTCGAAAGACGCGAGCTGGATCGTGGAGACGATTGCCATGGTGCGCGACGAGCACGGCGTGTGGCAGGCGTCATCCCCACGGCTGGTGCCTGGCACGCGCTACTCGGTGCGCGCGAGTGGTCCAGGCGGGCCGACCCACCGATTCGACCCTGGCCGAGACCTGCTCGACCCGTACGCCCGCGGACTCGCCAGGGCGCGCGACGGCAACTGGCGCAGCTACGTTCAAGACACCTCGTTCGACTGGGGCGGCACGAGCAAGCCGAGAATTGCGCTCGACCACACGGTGCTCTACGAGGCACACGCAAAAGGCCTGACGCAGCTGAACACCAACGTGCCAGAAAAGCTGCGCGGAACCTACGCCGGGCTCGCGCACAAGGGCACTATCGCGTACCTGAAAGATCTCGGTATCACGACGGTCGAACTGTTGCCGATTCACCAGTCGCTCAGCGAGCAGCGACTGATCAAGCAGGGGCTCAGCAACTACTGGGGCTACAACACGCTCAACTTCTTCACCCCCAACGCCGAATACGCGACAGCGCAGGCACAGAAGGGTGGCACCGGCGCGGTGCTTCGGGAGTTCAAGTCGATGGTTAAGGCGCTGCACGCGGCGGGGCTCGAGGTCGTGCTCGACGTGGTGTACAACCACACGGCCGAGGAAGGACTCACCGGGCCGACCAACTCTTTCCGCGGACTCGACAACGCCAGCTACTACCGCATGGATGACAAAGGCCACTACGTCGACGTGACCGGCTGCGGCAACACCCTGGATTTCTCGCGGCCTGCGGCCCAACGCTTGGTGCTTGACTCGCTGCGGTATTGGGCGAACGAGGTGCAGGTCGACGGCTTTAGGTTCGATCTCGCCGTCACTCTCGGGCGCGATGAGAGAGTCGAGTACGACAAGAATCATCCATTGCTCGCGGCGATCTTGAGCGACCCAGCGTTGCAGGGCGTCAAGATGATCAGCGAGCCGTGGGACCTCGGTTTGGGTGGGTGGCAGGTCGGCAACTTTGCCGACGGTTGGTCAGAGTGGAACGACGGCTACCGCGACCGCCTGCGCAACTTCTGGCTCTCAGACATCGCAGCGGCGCGATCGAATGGTGTTGCGCCGAACGGCATCGGGTCGCTTGCGCGGCAGCTGGCCGGATCCGCCCATGTCTTTTCGCAGGAACGCGGCCCGCTCGCATCGGTCAACTTCGTCACCGCCCACGACGGATTCACCATGGCCGACCTCACCGCCTACAACGAGAAGCACAACCTCGGCAACGGCGAGGGCAACCGCGACGGCACCGACAATAACCACTCGTTCAATCACGGCGTGGAGGGCCCGACGACGGATGCGGCCGTGCTGCTCGCGCGCCAGAAGGCGATGCGCAACGTGATGGGCACGCTGCTACTGAGCGCCGGTATTCCGATGGTGACGGCCGGCGACGAGTTCGGCCGCAGCCAGCGCGGCAACAACAACGCGTATTGCCACGACAGCGAACTCACGTGGCTGCCGTGGGCGCGCGAAGCGTGGCAAAACGATCTGCTTGCCGTCACTCGCCGCCTGTTGCAGTTGCGCAGAGAGAACCCAGCGCTGCGCCCAGTGCGGTTCGGTCGCTGGGGCGAGACGGTGCCGAGTGCGACCCAAATTGACTGGTACAACAAAGAGGGTCGGTCGATGACGCTCGACGACTGGGACTCGCCTGCCGAGCGCACCCTGCAGTACCTCGCGGCCTCGACGCCAGAGTTCGAAGACTTCAACCGCATCCTGCTCGTGCTGCACGGCATCGAAGAAGAGGCGACGATCACGCTGCCCGAACACGAGGGCGTCAGTTCGTACACGCTGCTGTGGGATTCGTCGCTTGACGACATCAGCGGCCTCACTCGTGAACGCGCGCCTGGCACGCCGCTCACCGTGAGCGGCACGTCGATGCAGCTGTTCCTCGCGCACTAGCGCTTCCGCCTGCGCCGCCGGACCTTTCCCTGCCAAATGCAGGTGATCGGGCGCTCGGGCGGCTCGTGCATCCAGCAGTTCGGGCAATCGCGCCCGCTAGAGCCTGCATTTGGCAGTCCGAGGTGGGGCAGGATGGGGGCATGGCCCTTGGCACACCGGCGACCGTTGCCCTCAGCGCGGCTGGCATCGCGTTCACCGGGCACGCCTACGCGCACGACTCCGCCAACACCAACTTCGGCCTCGAGGCCTCGACCGCGCTCGGGCTCGACCCCGCGCAGGTGTTCAAGACGCTGCTCGCCGATGTGGACGGCGCCCTGACTGTGGCAATAGTGCCGGTCACGGGCAAGTTAGACCTCAAAGCACTCGCCGCGGCGGTCGGAGGAAAGAAGGCAGAGATGGCGGATGCGAAACTCGCCGAACGAAAAACCGGTTACGTCGTCGGCGGCATCTCCCCCATCGGTCAGAAGACGCACCACACCACCGTGCTTGACGAAACGGCAGAGCTCTTTGAGACCATTTACGTCAGCGGCGGCCGCCGCGGCTTCGACATCGAGTTGGCCCCAGCCGACCTGCTCGCCGTGACGGGCGGGTTCACCGCGGCTATCGCTAGGCAGGCCTAGCTATACGCTGCAGGCCTAGCTACACGCTGACGACCAGCCCCATCTCGGCGTCAGAGGCGAGCAGCGGGTGCTTTGGCAGCACGCGCACGGTGTACCCGAAGCTGCCCGCGCGATCGAGCGGCACTGTCGCCTCAAACGCGTCACCAACCAGAATCAGCGGGGCCTTCTCGACATCGGTCAGGGTGTCTGTCGCGCGCGCGCGACCGTAGGCAACCTCGACCGCGACGTCGTCTGGCGAAAGCCCAGCGAGTTCGACATTCGCGCGAACTTTGAGCGTGTCGCCAACCTGCGGGATCAAGTCGAGTCCACCGGTTTCGATGTGCGTGACGTGTACGCGCGGCCACGCCTCGACCACTCTGGCCTTCCACGCGGCGAGATCGCGCGCGGCCTGGTAACCGTGCGCCAGCATGACGGTCTCTGCGGCCGCCGCCGGAAGGTAGAGCCGCTCGACGTACTCTCGAACCATGCGGTCGGCGCTCAGCGCCGGCGACAGGGTCGAGAGCGTGTGGCGAATTGACTGCACCCACCGCGCGGGCACCCCGGTGCTAGTGCGATCGTAGAAGCGCGGCGCCACCTGGTGCTCGATGAGGTCGTACAGGGCGGCGGCTTCGAGGGCGTCGCGCTCTGCGGCGTCCCCCGTCGAGTCGGCGCTCGGGATAGCCCAGCCGTTCTCTGCGTCGTAGAACTCGGCCCACCATCCGTCAAGAATCGACAGGTTGAGCGAGCCGTTGAGGGCGGCCTTCATGCCGCTCGTGCCGCACGCCTCGAGCGGGCGCAGCGGATTGTTGAGCCAGACGTCGGTGCCAGGGTAAAGCAGTTTGGCCATCGCGATGTCGTAGTTGGGCAAAAACACGATGCGATTGCGCACGTCAGCACCCTGAGCGAAACGCACCAGCTTCTGGATGAGCTCTTTGCCAGCGTCATCGGCGGGGTGGGACTTTCCGGCCACGACGATCTGCACCGGGCGTTCTGGGTGAGTCAGCAGCGCGCGAAGCCGCGTCTCGTCATGCAGCATGAGCGTGAGGCGCTTATAGGTTGGCACGCGGCGCGCGAATCCGATGGTGAGAGTGTCGGGGTCGAGCAGTTCGTCGTACCACGTTGGCGCCGCAATCCCGGGGTTTTGCTCTGCCCACGCCGCCGTCACACGCTGCCTGGCATCGGCAACAAGTTGCGCCCTCATCTCGCCGCGAGCGCGCCATAGATCGGCGTCGGTGATCTTCGGTGACATCCAATCGACATCGGCGCCATCTGCGCCGAGAGATTTCTGGGCGAGGCCGGTCAGAATCGGGTCGGTCCACGTCGGCGCGTGCACGCCGTTGGTGACGGATGTGATGGGCACCTCTGCGTGGTCGAATCCTGGCCAGAGCGCGCCAAACATGCCGCGCGACACCTCGCCATGCAGTTTGGATACCCCGTTAGCGCGCTGCCCGAGGCGCAGCCCCATGACGGCCATGTTGAAGTAGTCTGGCGACCCACCCTCGAAGTTCTCCCGGCCTAGGGCTAGCGCATCGGCCGTCGCAACGCCCGGAAGCAGGTCGTTGCTGAGGTAGCGCTCAACGAGGGTGATCTCGAAGCGGTCGATGCCCGCAGGCACCGGCGTGTGTGTTGTGAAGACGGTTGCGGCGCGCACGACTTGCACGGCCTCGGCGAAGCTCAACCCCTCGCCGATGAGGTCGCTGATGCGCTCGAGACCGAGGAAGCCGGCGTGGCCCTCGTTGCTGTGAAAGACGCTCGGTCGAGGCGAGTCGGTGATGTCGGTGTAGAGCTTGATCGCGCGCACGCCACCAATGCCGAGCAGCAGCTCTTGCAGGAGTCGGTGCTCTCCGCCACCGCCGTAGAGCCGATCGGTCACGCCGCGCAGGTCGTCAGAGTTTTCTGGAACATCCGAGTCGAGCAATAGCAGCGGCACCCGCCCGACGGCGAGAATCCAGACCCGGGCGAACAGTACCCGGCCGTCGGGCAGCGCAAGTGCGACTTGGGCCGCCGCGCCATCGGGGTGGCGGAGCACGCGCAGCGGAAGACCATCGGGGTCGAGTACCGGATACGACTCTTGCTGCCATCCCTCGTACGAAATCGACTGGCGAAAGTACCCGGAGCGGTAGAACAGTCCGACGCCAATGATCGGCACGCCAAGGTCAGAGGCGCTCTTGAGGTGGTCACCCGCGAGAATTCCGAGTCCACCGGAGTACTGCGGCAGAGCAGCAGCGATACCGAATTCTGGTGAGAAGTAGGCGATTGCTTCCGGGGCGTCCGTCAGGCCCTGGTACCAGCGCGGCTGGGTGACATAGGCCCGCAGCTCGGCCACGAGCTCGGCAAGCCGCGAAACAAACTGCTGGTCAGCAGCCAGTTCTGCGAATCGCTCCGGTGCCAGCTCGCCGAGCACGGCGATCGGGTCGTTGCCCGTCGCCCTCCACAGGCGCTCGTCAAGCGAGGCGAACAGTTTCTCAGTCGGCGCGTGCCACGACCACCGAACGTTCGCGGCGAGTTCTTCTAGCCCTGCAAGCGACTCTGGCAAAACAGTGCGAACAGTAAACCGACGAATTGCCTTCACTCATTCACACTAGATCGTGTTGGACCGATCGCGAATTCCGGCCATGCCGTTGGTCACGATGCCGCGGTCGCGCACCCGGCGACGACGACGAGCGCTCTGGGCGATACCACTCGCGAGCATCCAGCCGGCGTAAGAAAACAGTGCGATCGCGATGATCGGGATCACCCAGGCGCGATTGTCGCCGTTGACGATGGTGTTGACGTAGCCGATGTACGGGACGCTGTACCAGACGGTGCCTCGAATTTGCACCGGTTGCACGGGCAGCGCGTCAGCGACTGCGTTATTGTCGCCCTTCGTCGTGAAGGTTGTTCCGTCGTCTCCCGCCGTGATGGCGATGACTCGGTGGGTAACCACCTCTGGCTCACCGGAGTGCAACTGGTAGGTGATCGGATCACCGATCGATACCTCGTTCACGTCGATCGGCTTCACGATAATGAGCGTTCCCGGCGGGTAGGTCGGGATCATCGAGCCGGTGAGAATCGTCATCGGGGTCGCGCCGCTCACGGCTGGCACAACGATGACGAGCGCGCCGACGAGGCCGAGGAAGGCGAGCAGGCCAGCGCTGAGCCCGAGGCCGAGGTAGTAGAGCAGCCCACGGTTGCGCTCTGCGCGGCGCTGTGCACTCATGATTCGTCTACCTCTCGGAACTTGTCTCGGATGCGGCGACCGAAGCCTACCAAGACGAACAAGCCTGCCCCGAGAGGCACGCTAGCGGAGGCGACGCTCAGCATGTCGGTGTTGAAGCTCGCGAGAGTGTTGGCGAGCACCTCGACCACGTTGTCGGGATCTGGGAACGGCACAGGGTTGGGCTCCGAGTCGCCGTCGCCGGGCACTACGACCTCGGCGTCCGTCGTTGGGGCCATGGTGCCGCCCGCAGGGGGTCGCGGCACGACGACGACCGGAGTCACAGGCACGCTGCAGTCAGAAGCTGCGGTGAGTCCGGCTGCTTCAATCAGCGTGACGCCGAAATTGACGGCCGCCCATCCGGTCTGACCGCTCGAACCGTCCTTGTCACCGAGCGCCATGGTTGCGGTGACCTGAACCGAGGCGCCGGGCGCGAGCAGCACGTCGTAGAGAATGACTGAGCAGGCTGGACTCGCGGCGAGCGCCACGGCGGTGCCTGACTTCGTCGGAACCGAAGCGCTGAGGCTAAGGCCAGAGCCGTAGTCCCACGAGCTCCAGCTCGAGTCGACGAGAGTCAGACGGAGGTATGCGGCGACGGTGCTTGCGTTGCGTACCCAAAAGGTCGAAGAGGCCGATTGCATGGGCACGAGCACAGGCGAAGGACTAAAGACCGGAGCGGCTAGCGTGGTGCCGAAAGTCACCCCGTCGTTGCTGAGTTCGAGCTGACCCGCGGCGGATGCAGTGACAGCCGGAGCGAGCGCGAGTACCACGGCGATGCCGACGGCCGCACTCAGTCGCCAGATCTTCATCAGGTACACGACAGAATCGGAGCGGTTGCGCGGATTACCAGAGTGCCGGTTCCGACCGACCACCATCCGCTGCCTGCCACACTGCTCTGCACCTCGACGCTGTAG
>JANONY010000032.1:0-6366 GCA_031421055.1 Actinomycetes bacterium
CAAGAAGTCGGCTATCGCCAAGCAGGTTGCGTCGCTCTAGATTTTTGACTCGAGGCGCCCTCCTTCGGGAGGGCTTCTCTCGTTAACGGGTGGCGCATCCGCGCGCGTGCGCCCGATGGACACGTTTGCGCCCGGGCGCGCGGGCGCAAACGCGACGAGAGGGCGCAGACGGCACGTGCGCACAGCTCGGGCAGCTCAGAGCCCGCGTGCCGCGATCGCTGTCACCATGCGCTCGAGCGCGAAGACGGGGTCGCGGCCGCCACCCTTGATCTGCGCATCCGTCTCGGCGAGCAACTCGATCGCGTTGGCGAGACCCTGCTCAGTCCACCCGCGCACGTCGCGCTGCGCCCGCTCGACCTGCCACGGCGCCAGACCCAGTTGGCTCGCCAACTGCCCAGAGCTACCGCGAGCGCCCGCAACCTTCGCCATCGTGCGTACCTTCATCGCGAATGCGGCGAGCATCGGAACGGGGTCGGATCCACTCGCCAGAGCGTGCCGCAGCAGAACAAGGGCGTCGCCGAGTTTGCCAGCAATCGCCGCATCGGCGACCGCGAATGCGTTCGTCTCGACGCGACCGGCGTAGTACTTGTCGACCGTCGCCTCGGTAATCTCCTCGCTCGCGTCAGACATCAGTTGCTGGCACGCTGCGGCGAGCTCTGCGAGGTCGTCAGAGAACGCGTTCGTGAGCGCGCGCAGGGCGCCTGGCGTGATGCGTCGGCCCGCGCTCTTAAACTCGGCGACCGCGAAGTCGTACTTCTCTGCGTCCTTCTTCAGCTCAGCGCAGACAATCTCGATGCCCCCGCCGAGTCCACCGCGAAGCGCGTCGAGCAGCTTCTTGCCGCGCACACCGCCCGCGTGCCGCAAAACAACATAGGCGTCGGATGCTGGATTCGCGAAATAGTCCAAGGCCTCAGTGATGAACGCGTCGGTGCACTTCTCAACCCCCGTCACGCGAATAAAACGCGGCTCGCCAAACAACGAGGGGCTCGCCACCGTCAGCAACTCCCCGGGAGCGTACTGGTCTGCTTCGATGTCGCTCAGCTCGAGGCTCGGATCTTCGGTGCGCAGCAGATCGCGCAGCATCCGGATCGCCCGGTCGGCGAGCACCTCTTCTGTACCAGAGACGAGTACCACGGATGCCGGTCGTACGCGATCCCACGCCAACTGCGGGATCGCTACCGCAGTCGACTTCGCCGCTGCCTTGACCGCTACCATGCGGCAAGCCTAACCGTCGTCGATTGCGGACGAGGCGCGCGGTCATGCGGCGTCGCTGGCCCATCGCCCGCTGGCCGCCCGCCCCGTTCCTGCTCTGCGGCACACGCCCCACCGCCTCCGCCCCAGGGTGCGCTCGTGAGCTGTGTGAGTTCATGCTCACGTGCGCAAGTGAGCCGCAACTCACACAGCTCAAACGGGGTCACCGTGTGGAGGTGCACTCGCGCGGGCGAACCAACCCCAGGCTCAACCGGGCGGGGCGCGCGCGGTCCAGGCGCGCACCTCACCCGGACGCGCGCCGGGCGAGAGCAGGATGAGTCCATCGAGATCGGTTCGAAAAACCTGCGTACCGGCGGCAGCGAGAAAGTCAAGGGAGCGCTGCGTCGGGTGGCCGTAGCTGTTCTCAGCGCCGACGCCGATGAGGGCGACCGTCGCAGCGGCGCGAATGTAGGTCTCTGGTGATTGGTCGGCGGATCCGTGATGAGCGACCTTCACGACATCCACTCGGGGTATTGGGCTCGCGGCATTCACTCGCTCCTGTGGGTGCTCGCCGAGGTCGCCGAGGTAGAGCGAACTGAGGCAACCGCGGGCGCAGTCGAACGCGATCGTGATGCTCGCGTCGTTACCTGGTTCGACGCCGCGCAGCGGGAGCACGGGCCAGAGGATGCGCCAGCTGAGGTCGCCGAGCACGCCGCGCATGCCGATGCTGCCCTCGCTGATGCGCGCACCGGAGGCCGCAAGCTGGGCGACGAGGTAGTCGTCGTCGGCTCCACTGCTCGGACCGATGAGCGCAGCGGTGACCAAGCCAAAGAGTGCGGGGACTCCCCCGGCGTGGTCGAGGTCGTAGTGCGTGAGCACGAGCAGGTCGATGCGGGTGACGCCGAGGTCGGCGAGGCAGGCGCTCATGAGGGCCGGGTCGCGCCCGGTGTCGATGAGTGCGGTGGCACCCGCGCTGCGCACGACGCTCGCGTCGCCCTGACCGACGTCGCACATCGCGATCTGCCAATCGGGTGGGCGGTCGAGAAGCTCACCAAGGCGGCCGCCGGTGGAGGTGCCGATGATCAGCACAAGCACGGCCGCCGCCGCGGTTGCCAGCACCAGGCGCTGGCGACTGCGGGCGAACAGTGCGGCGATGGCGCACGCGGTGATGACCGCGAGCAGCGCGAGACCAGCAGCACCGCTCGGCCAGGGCACGGCGGCGAGCGGGAGGCCCGCGAAAAAGACCGCAACCGCCGAGATCCAGCTGGCAGGCAACCACGCGAGGAGCGCGAGTGCGTTGCCGAGCCACGGCACGAAAGGCAGCGTGAGGCACGCGAGAAGCCCAACGACCGTCGCGACCGGAGCCGCGGGCTCGGCTAGAACGTTGGCGATCACCCCATAGGTCGGAAGCGAAGGCTGCAACAGAATTAGCACCGGCTGACAGCACAGTTGCGCCGCGAACGGTACCGCGATCACGGTTGCGAGAGCGAGCGGCATGCGTGTGGCCAACAGCAGGGCGAGGGGAGGCGCCAAGAGGATCAAGCCGCCCGTGGCAAGAACCGAGAGCGCGAAACCGTAGTCACGGGCGAGCCACGGGTCACTCGCCAGCAGCACGATGACGGCGAGCGCCATGACCGGCAGCCCGCGCACTGGCCGCCCGCTCGCGAGTGCGAGCAACACGATCAGTGCCATGGCCGCCGCGCGCAGCACGCTCGGCTCCGGCGTCACGAGCACGACGAAGGCGAGCAGGGCAACCGCGGCCGCAGCGACACGCGCCCCGCGCGACAGTTTTAGTTGGCGACCGAGCAGCACGATGAGGCCGACAACGACGGCGCAGTTCGAACCGGAGACGGCGGTGAGGTGACTGAGCGACGCCGACTTCATCGCCGCGTCGAGCTCTGCACTGACGGCCGAGGTGTCGCCGATGGCGAGGCCGGGCAGCAGGTCGCCGCCGGCTCCTGGCAGGGCGGTTGCCGCATCCGCAAAGGTGCTTCTGAGCCCGTTTGCCCAGTCGAGAAACCAGGGCGGATCACCAATCACCTCGACCGTCTCTGCAAAGAACAGAAAGGCCACGCCATCACCAGCGTCGGTCGCCATCAACGTGCCTGCGACGTCGAGTACCGACCCGATGCGTGCCTCCGACGGCAGCTCGACAAAGAGCAGCACGGGCGAGCTGCCGAGCGTGGCTCGAGCGCGGTCGCCCACGACTGCGCCGGTGACCTGCATCGTCGTGTGGAGGTAGCGCCCAGAGTCGGCGGCCTCAACGAGGTCGCCGGGTGTTCGCGAGGGAGCCGCCACGGCAACGAGCGTCGCGAGTAGCGCGGCTGCGACACAGCAAAGCGCAACGAGCGGCCAGCGCCGCGCGACCGCCGCCGAACAAATCCACAAGCCAATCGCGGCGGGTAACGCGGCCTCAACCCAGCCGATCAACACCCAGGCGGTGGCCCACGCCGCGACCGCCGGAATCGCAAGGCGCAGGTCGACTCGGCCCATAGATACGCGGCCCAACGCGACCCCGCTCAAATCGTCACGAGGTCTCTGAGGGTGTCGAAGGTCTTGTCGCCGATGCCAGAGACGCTCATGAGGTCTTCGACGGCACTGAAGCGTCCATTTTTCTCGCGCCAGCTGAGTATCGCTTGCGCGAGCGCCGGGCCAACCTCTGGCAGCGTCTCGAGCGCGGTCTGGTCGGCGGTGTTGAGGTTGACTTTGCCGTCGGTCGCCGCGCCCGGAGCCGTGGCGACCTCGCCGATCACTGGCGCGTACAGCTGTTCGCCGTCGACGAGCAGACGAGCGAGGTTGAGCTGGGTCTCATCGGCGTTGTCGGTGAATCCGCCGGCCGCTGCGATCGCGTCGACAACCCGGTCGCCGGGCCGCAACTCGTGCAGCCCAGGATCGAGCACCGCACCGAGCACGTGCACATAGATTTCGCCGCCGCCCTGCTGGGTAAATGCGGTCGGCGCAACTACTGGCACCGAGCCGTCGCGTCCGGTGAGCGCGGTGACGAGCACGGCAACACCGAGCCCGACGAGCAGCAGAACGATGACCGCCCCCGGCCCGACCCGCAGGCGCAGGGGCGGGCGGTCAGTCACTCAACGACGCTAGAACCCGTACACGTTCGAGGAGCAGGCAAAAGCCAAGCGGTGCACAACCCCGAGATGGGGAGGAGCCCTACTTGGTCGCGATGTTCACCAGCCGCGGGGCTCGCACAATTACATTGACGATCGGGGTATCACCGAGAAAGCGCACGACGGACGCCGAGGCACGCGCAAGCGCCTCCAGCTCGGCGGGCGAAATCTTCGGGTCGACATCGAACTTATCGCGCATCTTTCCGTCGACCTGCACGATCGCCGTCACCGAGTCTTCGACCAACAGATTCGGATCCGCCTTGCGCCAGCCCGCGAGAGCAACCGTCGGCTGGTAGCCCAGCTTCTCCCACATCTCTTCAGCGGTATACGGCGCGAAGAGCGAGAGTGCAATCGCGATCACCTCGACCGCTTCGCGCACGGCGGCGTCGCCTCCACCCGCTCCGCTGTCAATCACCTTGCGGGTCGCGTTGACGTGTTCCATGATGCGCGCGACGAGCACGTTGAACTTAAACGACTCGACGAGGCCAGGGCCGTCGTGCAGCAGGCGGTGGGTCTGACGGCGCAGGGCGGAATCCCCTGTCTTCCACTCGATCTCTTTGGCGCTCGTCACGTCGCCGGCGAGGCGCCAGGCGCGTGCGAGAAACTTTGCAGATCCGGCCGGCGAAACGTCTTCCCAGTTGATGTCATCTTCTGGGGGGCCGGCGAACACCATGGTCAGTCGGATCGCATCGACCCCGAACTCATCGATGACGTCGCCGAGGCTAACGCCGCCCTTGCTCTTCGACATTTTTGAGCCGCCAGAGAGCACCATGCCCTGGTTGAGCAGCGCGCTGAACGGCTCGGTAAACGAGATGTAACCCATGTCGAAGAGCGCCTTGGTGATGAAGCGCGCGTAGAGCAGGTGCAGAATGGCGTGCTCGACTCCACCGACATACTGGTCGACGGGAGCCCACTTCTCTGCCTCGGCCGGGTCGAACGCTTGGCTGGCGTCGTGTGGGTTGAGGAAGCGCAAGAAGTACCACGAGGAGTCGACGAAGGTGTCCATCGTGTCGGCGTCGCGCAGGGCGGTCGAGCCGTCGCGCGGGTCTGGCACGGTCACCCAGTCGGTTGCGGCGGCGAGCGGCGACTTGCCCTTTGGCGCGAGGTCGAGGCCCTCGGTCGGCGGCAACAAAACAGGCAGCTGGTCTTCTGGTACCGCAATGAGCTCGCCGTCAGCGCCGTGGATCATCGGGATCGGCGTACCCCAGAACCGCTGACGGCTGATCAGCCAGTCGCGCAACCGGTAGGTCTTCGCGGCGCGGCCGGTGCCGGCCGCTTCGAGCTGCTCGATGATGCGGGCGATGGCGTTGACCTTACTCAAGCCGTCGAGCGGCCCGGAGTTGATCATGCGCCCCACGCCGTGCAACGCCTGACCGGTCGACGCCGGATCAAGCGGCGGCAGATCGTCGGGCAGGATCGCGTGGCCGTCAGCGCCGATCTCGAGTTTGGGAATCGCCCCGGTTATTGGTGCGTTGGTGTCGACGACGACCCTGACATCCAGCCCAAATTTGATCGCGAAGTCGAGGTCGCGCTGGTCGTGCGCTGGCACGGCCATGACGGCGCCGTGGCCGTAATCGGCGAGCACGTAGTCGGCGGTCCAAATCGGGATGCGCTCGGCGGTTACCGGATTGATCGCGAAGCGCTCGAGCGCGATTCCGGTTTTCTCACGCGTGGCGTCCTGGCGTTCGATCTCGGTATTTTTTTGCGCCTCGACGAGGTACTGCTTGAAGTTCTTCTGTACCTCCTCGCTCGAGCCGGCGGCAAGCTCTGCGGCAAGCTCGGAGTCGGGCGCGACGACCATGAAAGTTGCGCCGTAGAGCGTGTCTGGACGAGTCGTGAAGACCGTGATCTTCTCATTGTGCTTTCCAAACAGGGGACCTTCGATGACGAAGTCGACGTCTGCACCGATCGAGCGGCCGATCCAGTTGCGCTGCATCGCGAGCACCTTGCTCGGCCACGATCCCTCGAGCTGGTTGAGGTCGTCGAGCAAGCGGTCTGCGTAGTCGGTGATCTTGAAGTACCACTGGGTGAGCTTCTTCTTGACCACCAC
>JANONY010000033.1:0-3545 GCA_031421055.1 Actinomycetes bacterium
TAACAACGCCGGTGGTCGGGTTGACCGCAGTGGTGCCGCGCGATGCGGCGCCGGTGATTGTCACCGACGTCAACGCCAGGTCACCATCAGGATCGGTGTCGTTGGCGGGCACGTTGATGGCCACATTCGAACCGATCACGACGGTTGCCGAGTCGGCAACCGCAGCCGGCGGTCCCACGATTGTCACCGTGACGGTTGCGGTGTCACACCGGTTGCCGCTGTCACAGATGCGGTAAACGAACGTGTCGGTGCCGACGTAGGAGGAGCTGGTCGGGGTGTAGGTGACGACGCCCGTTGTGGCGTTCACCGCGGTGGTGCCGCGCGAGGCAGCGGCCGTGATCGTCACCGAAGTCAGCGCAAGATCACCATCTGGATCGGTGTCGTTGGCTGGCACGTTGATGGCCACATTCGAACCAATGACCACCGTCGCGGAGTCATTAATAGCATCCGGCGGTCCGACGATCGTGACCGTGACCACCGCGGTGTCACACCGGTTGCCACTGTCACAGATTTGGTCTGTGAAGGTATCGGTGCCGACGTAGGTCGGGCTGGTCGGCGTGTAAGTAACGACACCCGTTGTCGCGTTCACCGCGGTGGTGCCGCGCGAGGCAGCGGCCGTAATCGTGACCGAGGTGAGGGCGAGATCGCCGTCGGCATCCGTGTCGTTGCTTGGCACGTTGATCGCAACCGAGTTGCCAACCACAACCGTGGCCGAATCGTCGTTTGCCACCGGAGGGCTCGGCGCGAGCGCCGTCACGACGATGAACGCCGCACCGGTGTTGTAGTGCGAAGAGCCACCAGAATTGTCGAGAATTAGGGCGGTAACGCGCCCGGTGCCCGCCGCGATTACCTTGGCCGTAACGGTGACGACAATTGGGTCGCCGCCGTAGTTTGTCTGTTGATTGTTGGGCAGGGAGCAGGTGCGGTACGACGCAGACGCGGGGTTGGCGTCCCACGCGCAGCCGTCGGCGAAGTAATTGTTGCGAGTGGTCGGATTGGTCGGCTGCACGTAGGTAGCAGTCACCGACTGGACATCGAGAATGGTGCCGTCGAGAATCGGGCCCGCTTCGAGAGTCGTGTAGCCGCCGGTAGCCGTAAACCCGTTCATGACATAGGTAACCGTGTCACCAACGTAGACAGTGGTCGGGCCAGTTAGCGACCTCGTGCCGTTGCGCGCTTGGGACTGGATCTTGTCGACATAAATCTCGCGGCCAGCGATGGTCTGCACGAGGGTCTCAGTCGGGGCGGTCGCCTCGATGTGGAAATCGCGGCTCGTGTTCCAGGCCGCGTTGGTGCGGGTGATCTCGGTCGTCCACCACAGCTGCTTACAGGTGCTGGCAGCGAGAGTGCCGACCGTCTTCAGGGTTGGGCTATCGAGGTTGATGTTTGCCGTGACTTGGTCCCAGACCCACGTGGCCGTAACCCCGGCAACCGCGACACCCGTCGTGTTACACACTGTCGCGCCGGTCACGAACTGGTTCGGACCCGAGGTGACGTCGTTGCTGTCAAGACCGTTGAGCGACCACTCAAGCTGGGTGATCGTGAGGGATGTTCCCAACGCTGACGCAGGCGCCGCCGTCAAGAGAGACCCGAGCAGCACCAACGGCAGCAAGAGTACAACGAGCGCCTTCTGGCGTGCTCTGGGCAACGCGGGCAGCAACGACATAGGACTAAGCCTTCGGGTATTCGCCAATCGGGTCCCGGCCAAGGATGTGGCCAGTGGGAAGATATCCGCGATTTGACTGCTAGGTGTGTGACCGCGAAATAACCCCCATGCCAGCATGATCGACGCGAACGCCTTTGTCGCCCCGACCGTTACCCCCAAAACATGAGTGGAACGCCCTGTCTGTCCGTATCGCTATCGGCGCTTGAGCGTTGAAAAGACACCGCGCAGCACCTCGCGAACGATCGTCTGCCCGGTGCGCGAGCTGAGGGCGTCAGCGACCGGGTTCGACGCGCGACGGGCGCTGGTGCGCGTTGTTGTCGGGCGCGCCGGCGCTCGGCCAGCCTTCGCGTTCTCCCACTCTTGTTCGTACTTCTTCTTCAGCTGCTTGTCTTCGGCCGACTGCACCTTCGCCGTCTCGGTCGCCGCATCCGATGCAGCAGCGGCGTTCATCTTGACGCTCAACAGTTCGTAGGCAGACTCGCGGTCGAGCTCGGTGCCGTAGATCTCTAGAAGTGGGGATGCGTTGACGGCGGCGAGCATCACATCCGCCGCGGTTGGCTGCATCGAGCCTTGGGGCGCACGAAGGCGAGTCCAGGCGACCGGGGTCGGCGCGCCGCGCTCGTTCATGACAGTGATGATCGCCTCGCCGATCGCGAGACTGGTCAACACCTCGCCCAACTCGTAGTCGGAGGTCGGAAAGGTCGAAACAGTCGAGCGCAGCGCGCGGGCGTCGTCGGGTGTGTGTGCGCGCAGCTGGTGCTGAACGCGGGAGCCGATTTGGGCGAGCACGTCGTTCGGCACATCCTTCGGAGTCTGGGTGACGAAGACAACCCCGACGCCCTTCGACCGGATCAGGCGCACCGTCTGCGTGATCGACTCGATGAAGTCGGCCGACGCATCCTTGAAAAGAAGGTGCGCCTCGTCAAAGAAAAATACGAGCTTTGGCTTATCGATGTCGCCGACTTCTGGCAGTTCGTTGAACAGGTCGGCGAGCAGCCACATCAGGAACGTAGAGAAGAGCGCGGGCTTGTCTTGAACTCCGGGAATCTCGAGCAGGCTGACGATGCCGCGCCCATCAGCGTCCTGGCGCAAGAAGAGTTGTGTGTCGATCTCTGGCTCGCCGAAGAACACTTCGGCGCCTTGAGACGCGAACGCAACGAGTTCGCGCAAAATCACGCCGGCCGTCGCGGCACTGAGCCCACCGAGCTGTTTGAGCTCTGGCTTGCCCTCGTCGCTGATCAGCCAGCTGAGCACGGCGCGCAGATCGTCCAAGCCAACCAACGGCAGGCCGGCCACGTCTGCGTAGTGGAACACCAGTCCGAGGCTCGACTCCTGCGTGTGGTTGAGACCGAGCACCTTGGCCAGCAACAGCGGGCCGAAGCTCGAGACGGTAGCGCGAATCGGAATGCCGGTACCCTGCCCGCCGAGCGTGTAGTACTCGACTGGGCTTGATGCAGGCACCCAGTGCTGCCCGATTGCCTTCGTGCGCTCTATCAGCTTTGCGTTTGGTTCGCCGGGGCTCGCGATTCCGCTGAGGTCGCCCTTGATGTCTGCGGCAAACACCGGCACGCCGTTGGCTGAGAGCTGCTCGGCAAGCACTTGCAGCGTGCGAGTCTTGCCCGTTCCGGTCGCGCCGGCCACGAGGCCGTGGCGGTTAAGCATTGCCACCGGGATACGCACCTGCACTTCTGGCATCGCCTCGCCGTTGACGAGGGCGCCCATCTCGAGCACTGCGCCCTCGAAGGCGTAACCGGCGCGGATCGCCTCGACCGCGGCGGCGTTGAGGGGGGACTCTGCGCGGGTCGAGCCCTCTGCGCGGGTCGAGCCTGTCGAGACCTCGGAGTGAGCGCTGCTGACTTCGACACGCTCAATCCGCTCC
>JANONY010000034.1:0-8192 GCA_031421055.1 Actinomycetes bacterium
TGGTCGTCCCAGTCAGATCCGGCGTACAGCAGCGCCCGGTAGTCGAGTGTCTTGGTCAGGTAGACGTCGACGTGGGCCCAATCGCCGGTCTCGCTGCCGAAGGCAGGCCGACGCGGCACCTCCCGCAGCATGAGCGATGACTGTTGCGAGCTCGAGAGCCGGTCGGCTGGTGCGAGCACAAAGGTGCCGTTTGGCCCAAGCAGGGCCTGGGACACGGGGGCCAGCCACGCGGAGCTCGAGGAGAAGAGCGACTCATTGGCCAGGGCAGCCGAGCGGGCGATGGCGACGGGTGACCACGAAAAACGGGCGCCGACAGCCGTCAGCACCTCGGCGAGAACAATGAAGGTGTGGCGGAAGGTGCGGCACGCGACACCGCTTTCTTCGACACCGGCCGCGAGTTCAACGACGATGTCGGCCAACTCGGTGATGGGCGACCCCGCACGGTTGGTTATGGCAACCAGGCGGCCAAAACCCGCGTATCGGCTAGCGGCCGCGAGAACCTCAACGCTGGCGCCCGTTGCCGAGACTGCAATGACGAGAAGCTCAGGCGACGGCGGGGGCAGCAGTGTCGTGCTGGCGAGCTCGACCGTCACATGCAGCCCACCGGCGCGTGCCTCCCTTGCCACGGTCTCGGCGGCGTATGCACTCGATCCCATCGCCAGAATGAGGATGCTGCGGGCGGCGGGCAGAGCATCCAGGCCCGGCAGCCCTGCCTCGACCGCATCGGCGAGCGCAGAGAGTGCCTCGGGAATGCGAACTAGGTCGTCGTGAAAACGGGCGGTGTCCACGGTTCCTCCTCGGTAAGCATGCCGGCGTCGAGGCCGGGCGTGAGCGGGTAACTGAAGGTGATCACGGCATCCGGTGCATACTGCCACCGCTGCAGGTAACGGTGAGCGTAGATGAGTTCGCGTAGCAATTGCTCCACGATGAAACCCTCGAGCAGCCGCTCGTCGAGCGAGTCGCCGACTGAGGTTGCGGCGACGGAGGATGCGGCGAGGGCATCCCGGTAGGCAGTGAGCAACTGCACGCGGGCCCGGGCAGCCCAGTCCCGTACGAGTGGCAGAGCGGAGCCGAGGCGCCGCATTGCCACGGCACCGACGAGGTCGATTGACGTGAGCACATGGGCGACGTCGCGCGCGGAGAAATCGGCGCGGTCGCGGTCGACATCGTCAAGCTGCGGATCACCGTCGAAGTCGATCACCCAGTAGTCGTGTTCGGTGAGACCGCCGGATGCCGCGGGTGACCGCAGCACCTGCCCGACGTGGAAGTCGCCGTGCAGGTCGAAGACGCGGGCCGGAGAGTGGTCGGGGATGCCCGCGATCACGGCTCGGAGCGCTGCGGCGCGATTGCGCAGGCGCACACCCGCGGGGCCGTCCGTGACGCGCAGGGCCTCGTCCAGGGTGGCCTCGGCGCGCGCGCGTAGAGCCGTCCCGGCCGGCGGGGGCGCCGCGGCATCCGCAAAAACAAGCAGGGCACCGTGCATCTCGGCGGCCAGCGTGCCCACCCGGGCGGGCCAGTCTGGCTCCGGACCTCCCCCGGCGAAGGCGAGAACATCGTTGACGGCCCAGGTCCACCCGTCTTCAGCGCCGGCGATGAGGCTACTCACGAGCGCAATTGTGGAGGTTCCCCGCTCGGGATGCTCCCAGTCCAGTCGGCCGATGAACGGCGGGATAATGCCGGCACCACGTTTCTCGATGCGCGTGAGCTGGCGGGCGGCGCGATCCGCCCCACCCCAGCTACCGACAACTTTCACGACGTCGATCAGGTCGACGTTGTCGCTTTCCACCGCGACCGACCAGTTGGTCATGTCAACAGCGATCGCCCGTTCACGAGCACCGGCATCGGCACCGGCACCGCTTCGTACGGAACCCGCAACGCTCGACTGCACAGGTTCGCCGGAGTGCGATTCAGCAGCGCCGGCCGACAGCACAACGACAAGACGCCCCGAGCTCACACTCATGGATGATGCATCTCCCGCCCGCACCGCGTCGGCAATGTCGGCGGCAAAACCGTCACCGGCCGCGGCCGCGCGAACGACGCCGGTGGCGTCGCGCACGAGTGCGCTGAGGGTGCCAGAGGCAGAAACGACGAGAGTCCCGTGGGCGCCGGTGAGGCGATCTCCGGGGGCGATGTCGCCCAACACTGATGCGCCATTCATTGAATCTCTCTTCGATCAATCCTATAAATTCTTTGTCACATATGAACGAAGCCTATTGTCATTCCTTGGGCTTCAATGCAAGAATCGGCAAAACCTGTATCCACAGAGGCGCCACTGGCACCTCGAACCCGGGAGGCACCGATGCGTTACAGAATCATTTCCCTCGTGGCGGCTGCTGCCGTCACAACGCTTGCCCTGTCGTCGTGTGCGAGCAGCGCACCCGACGAGGCCCTCGACCCGAACGCGGACATTGGCGAGCAGAGTCTCGTCATTGGAATCTGGGCCGACTACTACCCCGCCGACCTTGCCGAGGCCTTTGAGGCAGCGACTGGCGTCAAGGCGACGATCGTCAACCACGCCACCAACGAAGAGGTGATGGCAAAGCTCACCGCGGGCGGCGACTCCGGCATCGACGTCGCGTTCGTCTCCGGACAGTACGCGCAAGCCCTCAACGACGCTGGCCTGCTCGTGCAGCTTGAGAAGTCGATGATCCCCAACGAGAGCAACCTCTACCCGGAGGCCGCTGAGCTTCCCTACGACGTTGGCAACGCCTTCTCGATGCCGTACGCCTGGGGAACCACGGGCCTCTGCTACCGTTCCGACCTCATGTCAAGCGAGCCGACCTCGTGGAACGATCTGCTCAAGCCAGCCGCCGACGTGACCGGCAAGACCACCATGCTCGCCACCGAGCGCTGGTTGGCGCTGCCCGCGCTCAAAGCGCTCGGCTACTCGGTCAACACCACCGATCAATCGCAGCTCGACGAGGTCAAGGCACAGATGCTCGAGACCAAGGAGACCCTCTTGGCCTTCGATGACACCACGTTCTACTCGAAGCTCGTCTCCGGCGAAGCATCCCTCACCGAAGCCTGGGACGGCTGGTGCAACTATGGCATCGCAGAAGACCCGAACATCAAGTTCGTCGTTCCGAGCGAGGGCAGCGACCTGTGGACCGACACGATGACGGTTCTCAAGACGTCGAAGAACAAGGAAGCCGCGATGGCGTTCATCAACTACATCCTCGAGCCCAAAGTCCACTCGTGGGTCGTTGAGAACATCCTCTACAAGGTGCCGAACAAGGCAGCGATGGAGCTCGTCGACCCGTCACTGTTCGAGGCGTTCCCAAACCTCGCCATGACCCCGGCAGAACTCCTCGCGCAGGAGGGCATTGTGGATGTCGGTGAATTCACGCCGCAGTACACGAGGCTCGTCACCGAGATCCTGGCCGCAAACTAGCACCAGCCGCTCAGCCATCGTGACATCCAGCGCTACCTTCTCCGGTGCATCGCGTCACGCGGTGCGCCGGAGGGGCGCTGCGTTCGCCTTCCTCGCGCCGGGATCTGCGGTTCTGCTCGTCTTCGTGGTCGTTCCGATCCTCCTGATCGTCGGCTTCTCCTTCTTCAAGCGCGGCCGATTCGGCGGTGTCGAGTTCGAGCTCACGCTCGACAACTTTGTGCGGCTCGTCGACCCGCTGTACTTGGGCGTTGTGGCCGACTCCGTCGTCACGGCCACGGGAGTCACGATCCTTGCGCTCCTGCTCGGCTATCCCACAGCGCTGGTCATCTCGAGGCTGTCTCCGAGGTGGCGAACGATCGCCCTCGTGGCGATCCTCCTGCCGTTCTGGACCAATTTCCTCATCCGCACCTACGCCCTCATCCTGCTGTTCAACAACGCCGGCTGGATCAACCAGGCGCTGCTCGGGCTCGGCATCGTCACCGAGCCGGTGGTCATGCTGTACACGCCGCAGGCCGTCACAGTCGGGTTGCTGTATATGTACCTGCCGCTCATGGTTCTGCCGCTGTACTCATCGCTGGCGTCCCAGGACGTTCGCCTCACCGAGGCCGCTATCAACCTCGGCGCGAAGCCCTTCCGGGTCTTTCGCACGGTGACGCTGCCGCTGTCGATCCCGGGGGCGCTGACGGGATGCATCTTCGTCTTCGTGCCGGCGATGAGCAACTTCGTTATCCCCGAACTCCTCGGCGGCGGAAAGACCGTGCTTATCGGTAACCTCATCCGCGACCAGTTTCTCAAGGCTCGAGACTGGCCCTTTGGGGCCGCTCTCGCCCTCGTCCTCACGGCCTTCCTGGTGATCCTCCTCGTACTGCAGAGCCGCGCATCCCGACGATTGACCGAGGGGCGGCCGGTCAAGGCAGGGCCACGAAATGCGTAGCTCGCGGCTGCTGAAGATTCCGTTCTGGTTCAGCTTCGCCTTCTTGTACCTGCCGATTCTTGTCGTCGTCATCATGTCGTTCAACTCCTCGTCGAACCTCTTCGTGTGGCGCGGATTCTCTCTCACGTGGTATCCGGCCGTGTTCGAAAACGCCGCCATTATGAACGGGCTGCGCAACACACTCATCGTCGCGGGTTCGGTGACCGTGCTGGCAACCGTGCTTGGCACACTCATGGCGGTGGGCATCCACCGGTATACCCGCGGAGGGCTCATCCGCGCCTTTGCGATCGCGCCGGCACTATTGCCCGACCTCCTGTTGGCCATCGGCATCCTGAGCCTGTTCTCTCTGCTGTCAGCAACTCTCGGGCTTCACTCGGTGATCCTTGCCCACACAGCTTTCGCCATGGCATTTGTGACCGCGATCGTGCTGGCGCGCATGGCAACCCTTGACCCAAGTCTCGAGGAAGCATCCAGGGATCTCGGGGCGGGCGCCGTGCGCACCTTCCTGCGGGTGACGTTGCCGCAGCTCGCTCCCGGCGTCGTGGCTGGCGCGCTGCTCGCGTTCACGCTCTCCCTCGACGAGTTCGTCATCGCCTTCTTCACGGCGGGGCCGACGACGCAGACCTTGCCCATCGCGATCTACTCGATGGTTCGATTCGGGGTCACCCCCGAGATCAACGCCCTGGCGACCATGTTGCTGTTCGTGAGCGTTCTCGCCGTTATCGGCGCACAACGCCTGACTCGTGTTACGGAATCCCTATGAGCGAAACCACGCCCCTTGCTCCCCTGCTTCAGGTCATCGGAGTTCATCACTCCTATGGTGAGGTCGCGGCCCTGAATGACATCTCGCTGACGATCGGCGACAACGAGTTCTTCGCCCTACTCGGACCCTCGGGCTGCGGCAAGACGACCCTGCTTCGCGCAATCTCCGGTTTCGAAACGCCGAGCACGGGCGAGATCCTCCTCGACGGAAAGGACCTCATCAGCCAGCCGGCGCACAAGCGGCAGGTCAACATGATGTTCCAGTCGTACGCACTGTTTCCCCACATGAGCGTGGAGAAAAATATCTCATACGGCCTCGTATCCGAGGGACTCGACAAGTCGGAGGTCCGCACCCGCGTCGGAGACATCCTCGACACCGTTGGACTGAGCGCATTCGCCAAGCGTCGCCCTGGCACGCTCTCGGGTGGCCAGCAACAGCGCGTTGCCCTCGCGCGCGCCATCGTGAAGCGTCCCCGTGTGCTCCTGCTCGACGAGCCCCTCTCGGCGCTCGACCGTAAGGTGCGGGCCGAAATGCAGCTGGAACTGAAGCGGCTACAGCACGAGGTCGGGATGACCTTCGTTGTCGTCACGCACGATCAGGAGGAGGCCATGTCGATGGCTGACCGGATCGCGGTGCTCAATAAGGGAAACCTGGAGCAGCTTGCAACCCCGGTCGAGCTGTATTCGAAGCCGGCAACGCGCTTTGTCGCAAGCTTCATCGGGTCGGCCAACCTGCTCGACGGCACGGCGGTCGTGGGAGCAGTCTCTGTCGAGGGTGTGGCAACGATCCCGGTCACTCATGACCTTCCCGTCGGTAGCTCCGCCACTCTCGTTCTGCGCCCCGAAGACGCGACGCTCGTCGTTGCGGGGGAGGGGATACTCGACGGCGTGGTCATCGACACCTTCTTCCTCGGTGGGTCATCCACGGTCTCGCTCGCGGTTGACGGGCTTGCCCGCCCGGTCAGTTGCACGGTGCATTCGACTCACGTCGCGGCCCGCGGCGAGCGCGTCGGCATCCGTTTCGACTCATCACGCGCCGTGGCGGTCAGCAACCCTGTGGCTGACTCTGTGGCTGAGCCCGTGGCTGAGCCTGCTTCTCAGGAGGTCAGCGCGTGACCGGTGGCGAGCCGGGCGTAGTCCGTGATCAGCTGGATGGCGCCCGCGTTGTCGATGACCGGGTGCTTCGCGACTATTCGGTAGCCGTACGCGTCTTCCAGGGCGACGAGGTTGCGCGCGATCACGAGCGAACTCTGGCGCAGGGTAAAGATTTTGCGCGCGGCCCCCTGTTCAAGAACCACCTGATACATGCTGACCTGGCGATCGTAAAGCGAGGTCAGGAGCATCGCCGAGACCGGGTTGCGACCGGCAGAACCGCCGAGCTCGCACAAGAGGCGAACTTCGGTGTCGTGCTCGTCGCCCGGCAGGCCGAAGGCGATGAGAGCGAGGATGCGCACGACCGGGTCGTCATCGAGCGCCTCCATCATGCGCACTCGCCCTTCGTAGAAGCGCTCCATGCCCGCGCGCAGGGCCTCAAGCATGAGGTCGTCGATGTTGGGGTAGTAGTAGAGCACCGCACCGCTGGTGAGCCCGGCTTCTTCGGCAATGCGGTTGAGCCTGGCACCGTCGGGTCCATGGGTTGCAATGGCGCGCTGGGCCGCGGCCACGAGCTCACCCCTGCGTTGCTCTTGCCTCTTCGGTCTAGCCATCAACGCCTCCGTGTAAACGAGCAGCAATCATTGGACGTGCGTTCAATGATATGTCTGAGACTCAAACGGAATAAGCCATCTAGAGCATCTAGTTAATTAGATGCATATTCAACGAACGCGTCAGCCCCGAAGAGAAAGAAAGCCAGAATGAGCGAACGCCGCCTCACTGTACTGCTCATGCCGGAGAGCGCATACGGGCCGACCAACAACTGCATCGGCATCGGCAACGAACTGCTCAAGCGTGGGCACCGCGTGGTCTTCGCAGCCGAGGCATCGTGGGCGGGGAAGCTCACTGCCATGGGTTTTGAAGAGGATCTCGTTGACCTTACCGCGCCGACAACGGCCGAAGGTGCCGAGCAGGAGGCCGGGGCATTCTGGAAGGAGTACATCAAGGCCATTTCTCCCGAGTTCGCCAAGTCGACGAGCGAACAGCTCGAGACCGTGACCAAGCCGATTTGGGAAGAGCTGATCGCCGGGGCGAAGTACTGTGAGCCGCAGCTCAAGTCGATCATCGAGCGCTGCAAGCCCGACGTCATCGTCGAAGACAACGTCATCACGTTTCCCGCGCTCCTGGGCGCAGGCGTGCCCTTCGTGCGCATCGTGTCGTGCAACCCGCTCGAGATTCCCGGCAAAGACATCGCCCCCGTCTTCTCCGGGCTCGCTGAGGATGATCGCGAAGGCTGGGCCGAATTCCGTGCCGAGTACGAACGCACCCACCGCGACCTCTGGACCGAGTTCAACGAATGGGTACAGGAGCAGGGCGCAGACCCCCTGCCCGACATGGAGTTCATCCACACGGGTGCGCTCAACATGTATGTCTACCCCGAGGTCCTTGACTACACCGACGAGCGTCCGCTCGACTCGAGCTGGCTGCGTCTCGACTCCTCGGTGCGCCGCACCGAGACCGAAGCTGACATGCCCGGGGAGTTCCTCGACGGCACGAAGCCACTCATCTACTTCAGCCTCGGCTCGCTCGGCAGCGCCGATGTGAAGCTCATGCGTCGGGTGATCGCCGCCCTTGCCGAGACGGACTACCGCATTATTGTCTCCAAGGGGCCGCTGCACGAGGAGATCACGCTCGCCGACAACATGTGGGGCGCGGAGTTCCTTCCGCAGACGACGATCATGCCCAGCGTCGATCTCGTCATCACTCATGGCGGGAACAACACCGTCACCGAGGCGATGCACTTCGGCAAACCGATGGTGGTGCTGCCTCTGTTCTGGGACCAGTACGGCAACGCTCAGCGCGTGCACGAGCGCGGCGCAGGTCGACGCCTCGACACTTACGGCTTCACACCGGAGGAGCTCAGGGCGACGGTCGCCGAGCTGCTCGCTGACACCGCGCTGCGGGCGCGCCTGACAGCGACGGGGGAGGAGATCCGCTCACGCAACGGGCTCG
>JANONY010000035.1:0-5823 GCA_031421055.1 Actinomycetes bacterium
GGCGCGTTTAGCCTGCTGGTGGCCGAGATCGACCCGGCCACGCGAACGTCGATCGAAGCCGCGCTCACAGCCGAGGGATTCACCTCCGTAGTCATGGGCACGCTCACGGCCCGCGAAGCGGAGCGTGATGGCCTCGCCTCGTACGAGGCCGAGACGCACCTGTTTACCGGCAATGTCTGGATTGTGTGCGACGACGGAAGCTTGTCGGTGAGCGGCACGGTCGCCGGTTCGGCTCTCGACGCGCTGCGCACGGCCAACCCCTCGCTCGGGCTCTAGCGCTGTAGGGCGCTAAGCGCTTTGGCGCCTGACCACGCGCGTCGGCATGATGCACTCGCGCTCTGGCTCTTCTCCGCGCAGTAGCGCAAGCATGGTGTTCGCCATCATCTCGCCCATCTCCATCGACGGCTGGTGCACCGTTGTGAGCTGAATGTCACCGCCGATTGCTGCCGGGCTATCATCGAATCCGACGACGGCAACGTCTCCAGGAATCGTCCGACCCCGTTCACGCAACACGCTCGCGGCTCCCGTCGCCATGAGGTCGCTCGCGACAAAAAGCCCGTCGAGATTGGGTTCACGCTCGAGCAACTCGCGCATCGCTCTGGCGCCGCTCACCATCGAGAAATCGCCGTAGGCAATGAGATCGTGGTCAAGTCCGGCCGTTGCGAGCGCTCGGCGCCATCCGTCTGCGCGATCGATGCCGGCTGGCATGTCCGGCGGCCCGGCGATTGTCGCGATCCGTTTGCGCCCGAGGTCGATGAGCACCCTGGTGCCGTCTTCGGCGGCCGCACAATTGTCGACATCGACAAAATAGCTGACGTGTTCTTCTGGATGCAGTGGCCTCCCGCCGAAGACCACCGGCAGGGTGTCGCCAAGACTGGCTAGAAAGTGGTCGCCAGAGTGGTGGGAGATGACAATCGCCCCGTCGACGTTGCCACCAAGCAGGTACTTGGTCATTTTCACGGATGGCGCGAATGGGCTGGCCAATTGAAGGTTCAGCACGTAGTCACTCGACTCGATCGCGTGGGCGATGCCGTGCACGACCGCAGCAAAATACGGGTCACCAAAGAAGCGCGTGGTCTCTTCTGGCACGACCAGCGCAATCGCCATGGTTTGGCGATTGGCGAGCGAGCGAGCAGCGCGGTTGGGAACGTAGTTGAGTTTCTCGATCGCCGCGGTGACGGTCGCGAGCACCTCTGAGCTCACCTGGGTTGAACCGTTAACCACGCGAGACACGGTCGAACGAGAGACACCGGCAGTTGCCGCTACCTCTTCAAGCGTTGGCGGTTGCCGCCGTACTTGCTGCTCGGGGGTCATGGTTCGTGCCTCTCGGGGGATGGTGTGAGTCTAATCAGCGACTTCGGGTCACAGCGCGCGGTCAGCGATGATGCGCTTGTACTCGAGCCCGCTGTCTTTCACGGTGCGTTGTTGTGTCTCGTAGTCGACTCGCACGATGCCGAATCGCTTGTGATAGCCCCATGCCCACTCGTAGTTGTCCATCAGCGACCAGTAGAAATAGCCGTACACGTCAACGCCGAGATCGATGGCATCGAGGATGGCACCGAGGTGCAGTCGCAAGAACTCGGCGCGCGCTGCGTCGTGCACAACGCCGTCGTCACCAACGACGTCGTCGTACGCCGCGCCGTTCTCTGTCACGTACAGTTTGATGGCGCTGCCGGTGTACTCATCTTTGATGCGTTTGAGAAGGCGGGTGAGTCCTTCTGGCTGCACTTCCCAGTCCATCGCCGTGACCGGAAGGCCCCTGGGGTGCGAGTGCACTCCCTCGGCCGCGGGGAAGGGCGAGCGCTTTGGTCGTTCCGATGGTGCCGCGCCGTGCAGCTGCTTCGCTGCTGGATGCGTGCTCACGGCCTCACCGTGGTAGTAGTTGACGCCCAGGGCGTCAATCGGCGTTGCGATGATGGCGAGGTCGCCATCGTGCACGTACTTGTCAAAACCGAAAGCAGCGACATCGTTCATCACGTCGAGCGGGTATTCGCCCCGGAAGATCGGGTCGAGGAAGAAGCGGTTGTGCTGTCCATCGATACGGCGTGCTGCGTCGACGTCGCCCTCATCCATCGGGTCCACTGGGTCGGCCACGGTCATGTTGAGCGTGATGCCAAGTTGCAGCTTCGGATTCGCGGCGCGCAACTCACGAATGGCGAGTCCGTGTGCGAGCAACAGGTGGTGCCCGGCGGCCAACCCTTGCTCTGGGTCTTGGATGCCCGGTGCGTGTTCTCCGCCGATGTAGCTGAGAAACGACGAGCACCACGGCTCGTTGAGGGTGGTCCAGGCGTCAACCCGGTCGCCGAGCACAGCGTGCACATCGAGGGCGTACTCCGCGAACAGCGCGGCGGTGTCGCGGTTTGCCCAACCGCCCTTCTCTTGCAGTGCTTGCGGAAGATCCCAGTGGTACAGGGTCAACCACGGCTTGATGTTCTTGGCAAGCAGCGAGTCGACGAGCCGCGAATAGAAGTCGAGGCCCTTGCTGTTGACAGGGCCGCCATCGGGTCGGATGCGAGCCCACGAGGTCGAGAAGCGGTACGTCTGCAGACCAAGGTCTGCCATCAGCTCCACATCGCTCTCGTAGCGGTGGTAGTGGTCGCACGCGACTTCTCCGTCGTGACCGTCAACGACCGCACCTGGCACGCGAGCGAACGCATCCCAGATGGAGTCAGCGCGACCGTCTTCGTGGGCAGCACCCTCGATCTGGTAGGCCGCGGTTGCAACACCGAACAGAAAGTCGTTCGGAAACTCTCGCCGAGCGCTCGTGGGCATGCTGGCAGACCCCTCTATCGTTGAAGTCATCTCAGTTAGCCCTTTACGGCGCCTGCCATGATTCCGCTGACGAGTTGACGCCCGGCGAAGATGAACAAGAGCAGCAGCGGAATCGTGGCGAGGACCACACCGGCGAGCACAATCGAGTAGTCGATGAAGTAGTTCGATTGCAGTAGCGAAAGCGCGACGGGCAGCGTGGGGTTCTGCCGGTCGAGCACGATGAACGGCCAGAAAAAGTTGTTCCAGGCTCCGACGAAGGTGAACAAGAACAACATGGCAGCGGCCGGCCTTGCAGCAACGACGCCGATGGTCCAGAAGGTGCGGATCATTGAAGCCCCGTCGATGCGGGCTGCCTCGATGAGTTCGTCAGGAACCGCTTGCTGAAGGTATTGCGTCATCCAAAATACACCGAACGCGCTCGTGAGAGCGGGCAGCACGATTGCGCCGATCTGGCCCGTCCAGCCCAGGTCCGAGAACAGGATGAAGAGCGGAACCACACCCAACTGCTGTGGCACGGCCAACGTTGCAACGACAAAGGCGAGCAGCGCCGGGCCGCCAAGGAAGCGAAGCTTGGCGAACGCCCAGCCCGCAAGGGTCGATGTGATGACCACGGCCGATGCGATGAGGAACGACGAGTAGATCGAGTTCCACAGCGCGGGAAAGAAGTTGACCGCCGGGTTTGTCATGACGGTCAGCGCGTTTTCGATGAAGTTGCCAGCGGGCAACAGCGGTCGTTCACGCAGTGACGAGGAGTCACCCGAGCCGATGACAAACGACCAATAGAGCGGGAATGCCGCGCTGACGAACACGACGCCAAGAGATGCGTAGACCCAGAATCCTGGGCGACTTCCGCGAACGTGAACCGTGCGATCCGCGCTGAGGGCCCTTTTAGCCTTGGTGGTGGAGCCTGAACTAACGGTCTTCTGCGGTGTGGTGGTCATCGCACGACCTCCTTCCGCTTGCGGCGTGGTGTCGCGAAAGTGCGACTTCCTTCATGACGCACAAACCTGCGAGTGATGTAGAGGTTGATGAGTCCGATGAGCAGGATGATGAGGAACAGCATCCACGCCATTGCGGCGGCGCGGCCGAAGTTCCACTGGCCCCAGCCGATGTCGTAGAGGTAGAGGGTGATCGTGAGCCACTGCTGGCCGGCCCCGCCACGACCGAACTGGTCGAAGACCCGCGGCTCGTCGAAAATCTGTAGTCCGCCGATGGTCGCCGTGATGACCACGAAGATCAGGGTCGGCCGGAGCGAAGGAAGCGTGATGCTGATGAACTGGCGGAATTTACCAGCTCCGTCGACGGTCGCCGCCTCGTAGTAGTCACGGTTGACTGCTTGCATTGCAGCCAACAGGATCAGCGCGTTGTAGCCGGTCCAGCGGTAGTTCACCATGGTTGCGATAGCAACGTGGCTCCACAGTGGCTCTGTGTGCCATGGGATGGCCGGAAGGCCCAGGTCGCCCAGCGTGCCATTGATGAGCCCAAACTTGTCGGCGAACACGACGTTGAAGATGAGGCCGACCGCGACCGGCGCAACGACGAACGGTAGCAACACGCTCATGCGCCAAAAGGTTTTGGCTCGGATGTTGCGGTCGAGATTCGCGGCGATGAAGAGCGCGAGAAAAAGCTGAGGAACGGTAGACAACAGGAAGATGCTGAAGGTGTTGCGAAGCGCCGTCCAGAAGTGCGGCTGCTCGAGGATCCACTTGTACTGGTCGAACCCGATGAAAACGCCTTTGTTGCGGACGAGGTCCCAGTCCATGAACGAGATAACGCCCGTGAAGATGATGGGGAAGAGTCCAACCACCAAGAACATGATGAAGAACGGGGAGATGTACAGGTACGGTGCGTACTTGGCATCCCAGTTGCTCAGTCGTTGACGGAAAGAGAGGACCGTCTTCGGATCCTTAGGCAAGGCGCTGGTGCTCATGGTTCGGCTTTCGGTTTGACGGGAAGGACACGCCGCAGGGTGCGGGTCGCCAGAAAACGGCCCGCACCCTGCGATGTATGAGCTAGAAAGCGGAGACCTCGGTTGTCCAGGTCGCCCAGCTCGTGTCTGCATCTTCGAGGCCGTCGAAGACGCGGGTAACTGCGCTCTGAAGAGCGTCGTGGTACTTGAAGAAGTCCACGCCCTTGTAGGTTGCAGCGGTGATTGCGTTCGCACGGTTGGTGAGAATCGCACCGCTCGGAGCGTTGTTGAAGTACTCGTTCGTCGCAGCAGCCAACTCGTCGCTTGCGAGGGCGTCGTTCTGGCTCGGGAAGGTGCCTGCGTTAGCGAATGCCTTCATCTGCGTCTCGGGCGAGGTCAGCCACGCAGCGAGCTGCGATGCTTCCTTGACGTGTGCGCCGTTGGCCGGAACGGTCAGGTACGAACCGCCCCAGTTACCGCCGCCGCCCGGGAACGCGTCAGCGAGGTCCCAACCAGTGGTGTCTGCAGCGTTGCCCGAGATAACTCCGAGCATCCAGCCTGGGCAGAGCATGACGGCGAATTCGCCGCTTGCGAGGCTGGCGAACCAGTCTTCGCTCCACTGGCCCGAGTACGCCGAGATCGGAACGGCGCGCTCAACTACAGCCTTGTACGCTGCCTCGATGTCGGCGTTGTCGGTGGCGACGATCGAGCCATCCTTCTCTTCGTACGCGATGTCAAGCTGGTTCACCATGCCCTGAAGCACGGAGTTCGCGGAGTCGATGAACGGCTTTCCGGTTGCGGCCTTGTACTGGTCTCCGATGTCGAAGAAGTTGTCCCAGTCACCGTCGAGCAGCGCAGCGACCTCGGCGCGGTCGGTCGGAAGACCGGCTGCCTCGAACAGGTCTGCACGGTAGCAAACGCCCTGCGGGCCGATGTCCGTGCCGTAAGCGATCAGGTTGCCGTCAGCGTCGGTCGCCGATGCTTCCTTCCAGTCGAGCCAGCGACCCTTGAGGTCGTCGGACACTGGTGCGAGAAGGTCTGAGTACTGCATGGCCTCCGTGAACCAGTCGATCTCGATCGCCTCTACGTCCGCGAGGCCGGTCTTGCCGAGCTTCTGGAAGTAGTTGGCGCGAGCGTCGTTC
>JANONY010000036.1:0-11557 GCA_031421055.1 Actinomycetes bacterium
GGGCGTCCTTTGCCGCTTGCAGTGTCAAGCCGGTGATCGAGGGAAGAGCTCCCGCCGAGACTACGAGACCGACTGGACGCTGGTCGAGGTAGTCCGCTCCATTGCTCAGCTCGATGCGTTCGCCTGACTCGTTGACCCCAACTGCGGCGATCACAATGCCGGCGGCGAGTGAGTCGCTGAATTGTCGCGAGCTGAGCTCTTCGTCGTATTTGAGGCGTGAACCATCGAGGTTGCTGATCGCGGTTTCTTCGTCGACGCCAATGACTTCGGGAACCTCAACTGTCTCTGGTCCTTTCGAGACGTGGAGGGTCACCACACCCTCGCGTTCGACTCCCGTGCCGACGGCTGGGTCCGTACCCGCGACGAGGCCAGGTGTCACGAACGGGTCGAACACCTCGACAGTCGAGTCGTCAACAACGAGACCGATGTCGCGGAGGTGGGCGGTGGCTGCTGCGACCGACTCTCCGACCACACCGTCGCGGGGGATAGTGATGAGCGATCCTGGCCCGGTGCCAAAGTACCAGCCGGTGCCGCCGGCAACTCCCGCGAACAGAACCACGGCGGCGAGAAGCCACCAGCCACGCCGCCGCCGCTTCTCTGACCGAGCTGCAAGTGCCTGCGTGGCGTTGGCAATCGGGCCGGTCGATTTGGGCCTGGAGCCAAGAACCTGCGTCTCATCGTTCGAGCCGCCGAACCCGGCCGCGGCCAGCCCCGACGTTTGCTGTACCGACGTTTGCTGTACCGGCGTTTGCTGCGGCCCTGTTGTGCGCTTACCCGCTGCCGTGCGAGCGGTCGTTGGCGGCTCGACGGAGCGAAGCTCACGCCGGATCTCCAGGAGTTGATCGAGCAATTCACGCGCATCGCGCGGTCGGTCGTCTGGTTCGCGCGCTGTCGCCCACAACACTAGTTCGTCGAAGTCAACGGGAACGCGCGGGTTGCGTGTGCTCGGTACCGGCACAGAGTCGTTCGCGTGCTGGTAGGCGATCTGCATGGGCTGCTCGCCCTTAAACGGCTGCTCACCGGCAAGCATTTCGTAGATCATGATGCCGACGGCGTAGATATCACTACGCGCGTCGGCAACACCGCGAGTGACGAGCTCTGGCGAAAGGTACGCGATCGTACCGAGCAAGGCAGCGCCTGTCGCCGTGTTGGCGGATGCCGCGCGCGCGAGACCGAAGTCGCCGATCTTGATGCGGCCGTCGTCGGCGAGTAGCACGTTCTCTGGCTTGAGGTCTCGGTGAACGATTCCCGCCTTGTGCGCAGCCGCGAGGCCGGCGAGCACGGCTTCGAGAATGTCGAAGGTTTGCTCTGTCGTTAGCACGTGTCGCTCGGTGAGCAAGTCACGAAGGGTAATGCCTGGCAAATACTCCATCACCAAGTACGCCATGTCGGTGTCTTGGCCTTGGTCGAAAACGTTGACGACGTTAGGGTGCGCGAGTCGAGCTGCGGAGCGCGCCTCCTGAATGAAGCGCTCACGGAATTTTGCGTCATCGGCGAGGTGTGCGTGCATCACCTTGATCGCGACTTTACGTTCGAGGCGAAGATCGGTCGCGAGGTAGACCGTGGCCATTCCGCCGCGAGCGATGCGTGAGCGCACCTGATAGCGGCCGTCGACGAGACGACCAATCATCGGGTCCGACGTATTCACACTCACCAAGCAATTCTAAGTTTGGTCATGCTGTGAGCCCGGTTGGAACACGGCCAGAAGCTCGGTTCGGTTCGGAGTGATTACCCGAGCTGCGACAGCCAGAAGCGAGCGGAAGCCTCCCACTTGGCGTAGGCGTCTGGGTACGCCGAAATCTGAACCTTCTGTGCGGCTTGGGTCACGGTCATCGACTGCCAGCCAGCGATATCCAGGAGTCCGCGCGTCTTGCCCTTATTGGGGTTCTTCGGACCGCCGAAAAAGAGACGCGCCGCGTGGCTTTGTGTGGTGAGTTGCGCAACAGTGCCCCACCCTGAGCTCGGGCGCTGTTGAAATAGGCCGACAGAATCGAGATGGCCGTAGTTGAGGTTACGCATGCTCGACTCTTGCATCGCGGTCGCCAGAGCGATCACGATCCCGTAGTCCGATACGCCGAGCTCGCGGCCAACCCCGATGATAGTGAACGCCTCGGCGGCTTGCTGGTCGTTCAAGGCGGTGACACCCTGGGGCGCGGCCGTGGCGCCGGTCGTGGTGCCGGTCGTCGTTGCACCAGGGATGCGCAGGGTCGCGCCAGCGTAAATGATGCTAGCGGCGGTCAAGCCGTTGGCATCGAGGATTGACTGAGTTGAGACGCCAAACGCTCTCGCGATTGCCGAGACCGTGTCGCCGCTACGCACGACATACGATGCCCCGGCGGGCGCGGGCGCGGGTGCGGGTGCGGGGGCGGGTGCGGGTGCCGCCGCAACCGGTGTAACCGCAGAAACGGGCACAATACTGAGCGTGGGTGCCGTTGCGACTCCCGGGATCCGCAGCACTTGGCCCGGTCGGATGATGCTCGATGAGCGAAGGCCGTTGGCGCTTAACACGCTCGCGGTCGATACGCCGAAACGCCGAGCAATTTTAGAGACAGTGTCGCCAGCAACCACGGTGTATTTCGGGGACGCCGCGGCAGTTGCAGGGGCGGGAGGCGCTGTGGCCGTGACCGTCGCCCCGGCCACGAGCTTGAGCACCTGGCCAGGGAAGACGAGGGAGGTGCGGCTCAAGCCGTTCATCGCAAGGACGGAGGCAGTCGAGAGTCCGAAGCGCGCGGCGATGGCGCTGACGCTGTCTCCGCGGACAACACGGTAAGTGGCTGGCGCAGCAACCGCGGGCTTGGTGGCTAGGGAGCGCACGGTTGCCGCTGCCCCGACGGTGTTTGTGAGTGCATTCGGACGCAGCGAACTTGCCGCGGCGGGCTCGGCGACGGCGGGGGAGAGGTTCAAGACCGCCATGGTTCCGACGATCAGTATCGGCACGGTCGAATTCATGCTCTTAGCTTGTCCACTGGCCGTGGCTGGAAGACGCTCGGGCACAAGCCCGGTGAACACCGATGCTGCAGTCGCGTGATTCATGAGGTCCCCTGCTTCCGTGATCGCCGTGGCGCATCCGGCAATAAAACAAACGTGACACAGATAGACATTGCTGTCAATTACAGTGACCAATGTTGAAACAGTTAATCTGTTCGAAACAATCGCGCCAATCCCGACTCGGCGACACTCGTCATGGCAAGCTGATCGGGTGAGTGATTCGACCGAGATCAGCTGGCTGACGATTCCAGATTTGACCGAGTTGCTTGGGCTCAAGGTTAGCCAAGTTCGCCGCCTGATCGAAGACCGAGCGCTCTTGGCACGACGCGTCGATGGCGTGTGGCGCGTGCCCGGGCTCTTCGTTAAGGGCACAGAACCGCTGGGGGAGTTGCGCGGTACGCTCGTCCTGCTTGGCGACCTCGGCTTTAGCGACGATGAGGCAATCGACTGGTTGCTTGGCCCGGAAGACAGCCTGGGAACGTCACCGATCGAGGCGCTCCGTGCTGGCCGAAAGGCCGAAGTGCGTCGCGTGGCCCAAGCCCTCTTGTAGCGCGCCAGCGGCCAACGTGCGCGGCCCGGTCTCGCTAGGACGTGCGACGAGTAACGGTCTCGGCAAGCCCGGTCAGTTGGCGTTTTGCCGCGCGGCCGAGGGGCGCATCGACTACCGCGGCGAGCGCGACAGCCAGGTTCTGCTCGATGACTAGCTCGAGGTCGTCAAGGGCGCCGCTCTCGCGGATCGTGTTCTGAAGCAGCTCCACCTGAAGGTCGGTGATTTCTGGATCGCCCAACAGCTCGTCGACCAATCGGCGTGCAGATGGCGGAAGTTTCGAGCGCGCAATGGCGATCAAAACGGTGCGCTTGCCTTCGCGCAGATCGTCACCGGCCGGCTTGCCGGTGATCGTCGGGTCTCCAAAGACGCCGAGCACGTCATCCCGAAGCTGGAACGCGACACCGAGCGGAAGCCCGAACTCGCGCAGGGCGGCCAACTGGGTGAGGCTTCCGCCGCCGAGCGATGCCCCGATCGCCAACGGCGCCTCGACGCTGTACTTCGCTGACTTGAAGATGATCACGCGGTGCGCGCGCTCGAGCAGAGCGCTCTCTGGCTGGCGTGACCATGCCTTCTCTTCGAGAATGTCGAGGTACTGGCCGACCGTCACCTCGGTGCGCATGAGGTTGAACTCGGCGCGTGCGGCGATGCGAGCGCGAAGATCACCAAGTTTTGAGAGGCCCTCTGAGAACAGTTCGTCGCTCCAGCTGAGCAGGAGGTCGCCGAGGAGCAGCGCAGACGATTCGCCGAAGTGAATCGACGAGCCGAGCCACTGAGAGCTCTCGTGCAGCTCCTGGAATCGACGATGCACGGCGGGCATGCCGCGTCTAGTGTCCGAGTTGTCCATGATGTCGTCGTGCACGAGTGCCGCCGCGTGAAATACCTCAAGGGCGGCGGCGGCGAGCCTGACGCTTTCGAAGTCGGGCGCGGAAGAATCGTCGAGGAGGTCGTCGGTAGCGACCGCCTGCCAGCCCCAATAGCAAAAGAGGGCGCGAAAGCGCTTTCCGCCGGCCAATAGTGCCCGGGAGTAGTCGACGAACGGGGCGAGCTCTTCGGCGATCTGGATGAGTTGAGGCGAACGCTCTGCGAGATACTCGTCGATGGTCTGTTGTACCAAGTCAACTAACCGCGTACTCTCAGCCATCGTCATAGCCTAGTTTGGCTGGCGGGGGATACTATTGATGTACTGTCCACCACCCATCCGTAAGGGGACCGGGATGCCACTTTCTGAGCAGGAGCAGCGACTCCTCGATGAGATGGAGCGCAACCTCTACCAGAACGACGCCGACTTCGTCGCAACCGTCGGCGTGGGGCGCGGGCGAGTCAACTACCGAGGCATCGTGCTCGGTGCAATCCTGTTTCTCGTCGGGATCATCGTGTTGCTTGCGGGCGTTGGCACGCAAAACTCGGTGGTTGGGGTGCTCGGGTTCGCGGTGATGTTTGCGGGTGTGTTCGTTGCCGCGACGCCCTCGCGGCGCAGCACTTTCGCCCGGCGCCCGGCGCCGACTCAGGGCACGCACCGCTCATCCTCTTTCATGGACAACCTCAATCAACGCTGGGAACGACGCCACGATGGGCGTGAGCACTAGCACTAGCTAGTTCACGCAGCGCAGCGCAGGGCCGCACAAGCAAAGGGCCGATCACCACTGATCGGCCCTTTTTTGTTGCCACTCCGCCCTGATCCAGTCGTCGATTGACAACTCTCCTCCACATCCAGTTGCCAGTAAACAACGCGATGCTGTGAACAGATTTGCCATTTTTGGGCAAAATTTTGAAAAATGTGGATGAAAGTGGAGTAAAGTGGAGGAGACCAAAACCTAGGCCGGCGAGTGGAGGGATTCAGCGATGTTTCTCGGTACCCACGCGCCAAAGCTCGACGACAAAGGCCGCGTCATCCTGCCAGCCAAATTTCGCGATGAGCTCTCATCGGGCCTTGTCATCACGCGTGGCCTCGAGCGTTGTCTGTTTGTTTTTAGTCAGCGCGAGTTCGAGAACGTGCACGACAAAATTCGCCAGGCACCGCTCACTGATAAGCGCGGGCGCGACTTTGTGCGCATGTTCCTCAGCGGCGCGAGCCAAGAGCTTGCCGACACCCAACACCGCGTGACGATCCCCTCCGCGCTTCGCGAATACGCGGGCCTCGGTCGTGACCTCACCGTGATTGGTGTGGGCAACCGGGCCGAGATCTGGGATACCGCCGCATGGGAGTCGTACTACGCGTCCAACGAAGACGACTACTCCAACACCGCAGAGGAGGTGATTCCCGGACTCTTTTAGCGCCGTGGCGCTGACTCCCAGCCGTTCGCTACGCCCTGACTTTCTTCCCCAAAGTCAGGTCGGAATGGATGGGGATCAGTTCTCCGGGGCTTGCCGGCTACACATGAACGACATCCACATTCCCGTCAACCTCGAGCGCACGCTCGAGTTGCTCGCCCCTGCGCTCGAGATGCCTGGTGCCGTTGTCGTCGACGCAACACTCGGCATGGGCGGTCACGCCTTCGCGATGCTCGAGCGATTCCCCGCGCTGAAGCTTGTCGGACTCGATCGGGACCACGACGCACTCGCGATTGCGGGGGAGCGCTTGAAGGGATTCGGCGATCGGGTGACTCTGGTGCACTCGGTGTACGACCACATCCGCACCGTTCTCGACAACCTCGGCCTGGAGGGTGCCACTGCCGTGCTGTTTGACCTCGGGGTCTCCAGCCTGCAACTCGACGAGGTCGACCGTGGCTTCTCCTACTCGAAGGATGCGCCGCTCGACATGCGCATGGACGCGACCGCAGAGCTCACCGCCGAGCGCATTCTCGCCGAGTACAGCGAGGCAGAGCTGCGACGCATCTTCTACGAGTACGGCGAAGAGAAGCTCGCGCCTCGATACGCGAGCAAGATTGTGCAAGCGCGCGCCGTCGACCCGATCGTGCGGTCGGGGCGCCTTGTCGAGATCATTGTGGCGGCGACTCCTGCGGCAGTTCAACGCGCTGGCCACCCCGCCAAACGGGTGTTCCAGGCACTGCGCATTGAGGTCAACCAGGAGCTTTCGGTGCTCGAGCGCGCGATTCCGGCCGCCCTCGACGCGATCAGCGTCGGCGGGCGCATCGTTGTACTTGCTTACCAGTCGCTCGAAGACCGCATTGTCAAGCGGGCGTTTGCGGCGCGGTCGACCTCGACAGCCCCGCGCGGACTTCCCGTGGAACTGCCAGAGCACCGCCCAGAGTTTCGGTTGCTTGTACGTGGAGCAGAACTCGCTTCCGATGACGAGCGCGCCCTCAACCCGCGCTCGGCGCCCGTGCGCCTTCGTGCGGCCGAGCGGCTGAGGAGCGCCGCATGAGCGCAGCACTGGCGTACCAGCGCCCCAACTGGCAACCGCAAGCACCACAGCGTCCTGGCGCACAGCCACATGCTGTGCCTCGCCAGATTGAAGTGGTGACGACGCACGCGCAGCGCGCAGCGCGTCCGAAGTCCTTCTACGCGATGGTCAGCGTTTCGACCATCTTCGGGTTGTTGATCGCGCAGCTGTTGCTGAGCATTCTGCTCTCTGACGGCGCGTATCAAATCTCTTCGCTGCAGGCAGAACAGAAGCAGCTGCTTCGCACGCAAGAGAGCCTCGCCGAGCAGCTTGACCTGCTCGCTTCGCCGCAGAGTCTCGCGATGAAGGCGGAGTCGCTCGGAATGGTGATCGGATCGAACGCTCCAGCCTTCCTCAACCTCGCTGACGGCTCATTGACCGGAACGCCAGTCGCGGCTAGTGGGGGCACGGCAATGGTCGGTGCGAATGGTGGACTGGTCGCCAATTTTCTGCTGAGCAGCCTCGTGCAGCCTGTGAGCTCGCCTTCAGCGACCGAATCAGCGGGCGCGCCTGCTCAACCAAGTGCATCCGGCTCAGTAGCCTCGGGCAGCGGGGCCTTACCCTCTCCAACCACGCGATAGCACGGACGGGGTGAGCGCACCTGGGCTGTGGCGAGATGGGCTGTGGCGCGATGGGCTGTGACGCGATGAAAGGGGCCGGTGCATGATCAATGCCCGTAGCTCGCGGATGCGGCTGACGTTGAGCGTGCTCGCTCTGTTCGCCGCGATCATCATGTTCACGGTCAAGCTCGTCGATATTCAAGTCGTACAAGCAGCGGAACTGAACAGGCAATCACTCGGAAAGCGCTCCGTGGCGACCGTGATCTACGGCCATCGAGGCGACATCGTTGACACCAAGGGCGTCGTGCTTGCGACCAGTGTCGATCGGTTCGACATCACCGCGAGCCCGAAAGTGATGAACGCGGTCGCGCTTGGTTCAGCGAATGCGCCGCCGCAAGACGTCGGCGCGCAAATGGAGCAGCTCGCCGAAGCGACTGGCAAACCGCTCGCCGAGATTCAGGCCTCGCTTGCTGTCGATCCCGGATCGGACTTTGCCTACATCAGCAAGGCCGCGACGCTCCAAGTCTTGACTGCCGTCAAAGCGCTAGACATCTCGTGGGTCTACGACCAGCTGCATCCAAGCCGCAGCTACCCAGTCGGCGCGGTCGCAGGCAACCTCGCGGGCTTTATCGGCACAGAAGGTCCGCAGGCGGGCCTCGAGCTCGCGTACGACGCGTGCCTCGCGAGCACCAACGGCGCCTCGACGTACGAGAAGAGTAAAGACGGGGTGCGCCTGCCAGGCAGCAGCGTGACAACGAAGCAGCCCGTTGATGGCGGCACGCTCACACTCACTATCGACCTAGACCTGCAGTGGTACGCGCAAGAGCAGCTCGCGGCGCAAGCCACAAAGGTCGGCGCCGACTGGGGCACCGCGATGGTGGTTCGCGTGAAAGATGGACACCTCATGGCGGTCGCCGACTACCCTTCGGTCGACCCGAACAACGTCAACGGAGTGCCAAACACGGCGCACGGCTCTCTCGCTTTTACTACCCCCTACGAGCCTGGTTCGACGTTCAAACCGATGACTGCGGCGATGCTCATCGATCAGGGACTCGCCTCGCCGTCGAGCCACATCGTTGCGCCCGGCCGCATCTACTTCTCGAACGGCCAGTACATCAAAGACGTGTTCGCGCATGGCGACCTTCGGCTGACTCTTGCCGGCGTGCTGATGAACTCGTCAAACACCGGAATCTCGCTTTTCTCTGACCAGTTGAGTAAGCAGACCCGATACGACTACTTCACGAAGTTCGGCCTTGGCGAGAAGACGGCTGTGCAGTTTCAGTGGGAGTCAGGCGGCACGCTGCCGCCTATCAAAGATTGGGACCAGATCACCAACTACACGGTCGGTTTCGGTCAGGGAGTTTCTGCTACCTCCGCGCAGATGGCGTCGATCTATCAGACCCTCGGCAACGACGGAGTTCGTATGCCGTTG
Organism: Actinomycetes bacterium; assembly: GCA_031421055.1. Taxonomy (GTDB): domain Bacteria; phylum Actinomycetota; class Actinomycetes; order Actinomycetales; family Microbacteriaceae; genus Conyzicola. The sequence goes on from JANONY010000036.1 coordinate 8,874, forward strand.
ACGCTCGTTGAAAGTTGCACGATGCCAGATGGCACAGTGCTCGATGCGCCATCGACAGAGGCGGTTCGCGTCGTCTCGGCCGAGGCGGCAAACCAGACCTTGCAGGCAATGGAGACCATCGTCTCGAAGGGCCCAAGTGGCAATCTGTTGCGCGTACCCGGCTATCGAATAGCGGCGAAGACCGGCACCGCCGAGATTGCCGAGCGCGGTATATACACGAATGAACGCATTGTCACGGTCGCCGGGATCTTTCCGGCGGACAACCCGGAGTATGCCGTTATCGTTACGTTGGGCAAGCCAGATATTATGAAAACGTCGAGCGCAGCGGCCGCACCATTCCGCAACATCGTGACTCAGGTGATCAAGACTTTCCGCATCGAACCCTCGACAGAACCCGCGCCGGATGTGCCAGTCACCTGGTGAGACCAGAATCGAAATGAGTAGCCAGTGACCGCTCGGATTCCCCCGGTCCTTCGGCCAGAGCATCCTTCTGCCCGCTCGCTTGCTGAACTCGTCAACGAGTTCGGTTTGCAGTACGTCGGATCGGTTGACGGCGTCGAGGTCACTGGAGTGACTCTGAGCACCAATGACGTGCGGCCCGGTGATCTCTACGTCGGAATTCAGGGTGCCAACGCTCATGGCGCGTCATACGCAGAGCACGCGAGGGCCGGGGGAGCGGTAGCGATTCTCACCGACGCCGCCGGCGCAGAGCTCGCCGCAGAGGTCGGGCTACCGATCGTGCTGGTTGAGTCGCCACGCGCTGCGCTTGGCGATATCTCGGCATGGGTCTACCGCACACACGACGAGCCACCATTGCTCTTCGGAACGACTGGCACCAACGGCAAGACCTCGACCTCGCACTTGCTCGAAGGGATCCTGCGCCAAATGGGGCTGGTCACTGGACTCAGCTCGACGTCAGAGCGGCACATCGGCGACGAGAAAGTAGTCAGTCGCCTCACCACGCCAGAGGCGAGCGAGATGCACGCGCTGCTGGCGAGAATGCGCGAGGCAGGAGTGCGCGCGGTGGCGATTGAGGTCAGTGCCCAAGCGCTCAGCCGCAATCGCGTTGACGGCATCGTTTTTGACGTTGCCGCCTTCACCAACCTCAGCCATGACCACCTTGATGACTACGCCGACATGGAGGAGTACTTTCAGGTCAAGGCCACGTTGTTTCAGCCGGATCGCGCTCGTCGCGGGGTTGTCTCACTCGACTCGCCGTACGGCGCGCGAGTGGTTGAAGGGTCGCGCATTCCGATTACCACGATCTCTGCGACGCCCGGCGTCGAGGCGGAGTGGACCGTCGAAATTCTTGACGAGACCGCTGCGCACACCGAATTTCGGCTCACTGGTCCGCACGGCCGATCGCTGACAACGCGCGTGCCGCTCATCGGCTGGCACATGGCTGCCAACGGCGCGCTCGCAATCGTCATGCTCGTCGAAGCAGGGTTCGAGCTCGAGGCCATCGGCCAGGCGCTCGACGAGGCAGGCGGAATAGTTGCCTACCTTCCTGGCCGCACGGAGCGGGTGTCGGGTGATCGTGGCCCAACCGTGTACGTCGACTTTGGTCACAGCGCTGACGCATTTTTGCAAACCCTTGCGGCGGTACGTTCGGTTACCGAAGGTCGCGTGATTATGGTTTTCGGTGCCGACGGCGACCGCGACGCGACCAAGCGCCACGAGATGGCCCGCGTCGCGGCCGAAGGGTCGGATGTGCTCGTCATCACTGACCACCACCCCCGATTCGAAAACCCCGCATCCATTCGCGCCACCCTCATCGAGGGCGCCCACCTCGCATCGAACGAGCCTGAGCTGCTCGAGGTCAGCCCGCCAGAGAAAGCCATTCGTGCAGCCATCGCTCTCGCGAAGGAGGGTGACTCGATTCTCTGGGCGGGCCCAGGCCACCAGGACTACCGCGATATCGAGGGCGTTCGCACGCCCTACTCGGCACGCGACGAAGCGCGGCAGGCGCTGCGCGAAGCCGGTTGGGCGTGACTCTTCCGCTCGACGAGGCCGCCCTTGAGTCGATCGAGGCCGCGCGAGCTGCAGGCGGCGCCCTCGTTGACGCGCTCGATGGACGAGTGCGCGCGGCGCACCTCGACAACGGCGCCACCCTCGTGTATCCGACTGACGAGGCCTCCCGCGCGACCGTAGCGGCCGGGCTGAGGCTGCTCGCCGAGCTCACCGCACGCGACGGGCGGTCGTTCGCTGTACTCGCGGGGTTCGAGTCCACGCCGGAAGAATTGCTCGATGATCACGACTACATCGGCCGCCTTGTTGTGCGCCTTAACGTTGGGCAGTTGGTTGTTGTCGGTGATGCCGGGAGGCACATCCACGCGGCGGCCGGCCTCGAGGGTTCCTGGGACGGAGAGTCGGTGATCGTCGCCACCGCCGCGGAGGCATACGATTTGGTTCGTGGCATTTTGCAGGACAATGATGTGGTGCTGGTAATGGGGGCGACGACGGCCGGACTCGACTGGCTCAGTGAACAACTCGTGGGGAGTGCCGAATGAAGGCTCTGCTGATCGGCGCCGGCGTCTCGATGGTATTTACCCTCTTTTTTACTCCGCTCTTCATCCGGTTGTTCAACACCATCGGCTGGGGTCAGTTCATTCGTGATGATGGGCCGAAGTCTCATCACGCGAAGCGCGGCACGCCAACCATGGGTGGCATCGTCTTCATCCTCG
>JANONY010000037.1:0-8602 GCA_031421055.1 Actinomycetes bacterium
CGTCATCACCGCCGAGCAGCGGATCGACCTCGCTGAACGATAGCGCGTCGTACCGGTGATTCGACTGCGCCGGAAAGATGGGAGTGAGGTAGACCATCGTGACCCCGAGCGAGTCGAGGTGGTCGAGGTGTTGCTCGATGCCGAGCAGATCGCCACCGTAGAACTGCCGGGGTGTCGATGGGCCAGTGTTGATCGGCTCGTCGGTCCAGGCTGCCGGCTCAGCCCAGGGCGGTAAGTCGCGAGTGTCTGCGTCGGCCGAACGCGCGAAGCGATCGGGAAAGATTTGGTACATCACAGTCGAAGCGGCCCAGGCCGGCGGCTCCGGGTAGGCGAGCAGTTTGAAGTCTTCCGCGTCGAGCAGTTCTGTCGTGGCGTAGCCGCGCGCGTTGAGCCAGCCGTGCGTGCCATCGGCCAGCGTGAAAAGAAAACGGTAGCCGTGCACCGGGTTCTCGACCACGACCGGCGCTTGCCACCAGTCCCAGCCGTCTGTCGTGTGCACGAGGGTCGCCGTGGTGAAGACCGGCTCGTGGTCAGGATTCGACCTGGTGCGAACCTCGGTCGCAAAGCTCTGCGGCACCCGAACGCGCACCTGCACGGTGTCGCCGAGCGCTGCAGCAGAGTTCGAAACGTAGAGAGGTGAGCCGTCGTGGTGCGGAGCGAGGATCAAATCACTTAACCGATCCAGCCGTAAGGCCACTGACGATGTACTTCTGCAGGAATAGGAACAGCGTAATGATCGGAATCGCCGAGATGACTGCCCCCGCCGCGAAGACACCCCAGTTTTTCGACTGGGCTTGCGAGATGAAGGTGTACAGCCCGACGGCAAGGGTCTGCGAGTCCGGCGAAGTGAGAATCACGCTCGCGATGACAAACTCACCAGCCGCGCCGATAAACGACAGCAGCCCGACCACGGCGAGAATCGGCGCGACCAGTCGAAGGATGATGGTGAAGAAGATGCGGGCGTGGCTCGCCCCGTCGATTTTGGCGGCCTCGTCGATCGACACGGGCACGGTGTTGAAGAACCCGTACATGAGGAACGTGTTCACGCCCAGCGCTCCACCGAGATAGATGAGGATGAGGCCGGCGTGCGTGCCGAGACCGAGTTGCGGCCAAATATCGCTGATCGTCACCATCAGGAGGAAGATCGCGGTGATTGCGAGAAACTGCGGAAACATCTGAACAAGCAGCAGACCGAGCAGGCCCGCGCGGCGGCCAGCAAAGCGCATGCGCGAGAACGCGTAGGCGGCGAGCGCGCCGAGAAAGACCGAGCCGAGCCCAGAGACGATGCCAACCAGCAGGGTGTTGAAGAACCAGCGAAGAAACGGTGCGTCGGGGTTGCTCATCAGTTCAACAAAGTTGCCGAGGTCGAACGCTCTAAACAGCTCGTTTGAGCCGGTGAGCGTGCCAATCGGGTTAAATGCGACTGATACCACGTAGAGCAGCGGGAATATCGAGAACCCGACCGCGGTCAGGCCGACAAGGTGCCGCCAACCGATCTGCGTGAACCACACACCAAAGCCCTTGCGGCGGCGCGGCGCCGGAATCAGAGTCTGAGCAGTCATCAGTACACATCCTCAAGGGTACGGGTCCGTTTGAACGCGATCGCCGAGATGGAGGCGACGATAACAAAGATGAGAATCGAGAACGCGCTGGCGAGTCCGTAGTCTCGGCCACCTCCCCCGCCGAACGCGATCTTGTAGACAAGGGTGATCATGATGTCGGTTGCGCCGATGTCGAGCGTGGTGTCGCTGAATCGCGGCCATCCCCTGGTCAGCATGTAGATGACGTTGAAGTTGTTGAAGTTGAAGGCGAAACTCGCGATCAGAAGCGGGGCAACCGAGACCAGAAGCAACGGCAGCTTGATGGCGGTGACCATCCGCCACGGACCCGCGCCGTCCACCCGCGCTGCCTCGGTGAGCTCCTCGGGTATCGACTGCAGCGCGCCGGTGCAGATGAGGAACATGTACGGGTAGCCGAGCCAGAGGTTGAGCAACAGAACGCTGAACTTCGCCAGCCACGGGTCGCTGAGCCAGGGAATCTCGAGCCCGCCGAAGATCACCTGGTTGACGAAACCAAACTCCGGATTGAGCAACCCCGCGAACACGAGCCCGCCAAGAAACGCGGGAAACGCGTAGGGAAGGATGATCAGGATCCGGTAGATGCGCTTGAACCGCACGCGCGGGTCGTTAAACACGAGGGCAAGAAACAGCCCGAGGATGAAGGTCGACGCCACCGAAAAAATCGCGAACACGAAGGTCCACAAAATCACTCGCAGCAGCGGAGGGCCGACCTGCTCGTTGGTGAAGGCGGTGACGAAATTGTCGATGCCGACGTTGACGCGCCACCCTGGGGTGAGTTGCTTGCCGTCGCTACTCTCGTACGAGCCGTAGCCGTTGTCGCTAAAGACAACGCGCGTCTCGGCGTTGGTAAAGGTATCGGCGGCCTCGTCGTAGACAAGCGATGACTTAAAGACGTAGCCGGTGGCGCCATCCGCCGTTCGCACCGACCCGGAGTTCGGGTCACTCGAGAACGGCACGCTGAGCGCGAGCACGGCGTCTTGATTGGCGACGATGTCGCCCAACTGCATTGTCTCGTATCCATCGAGGCCGGTCGCTCTGCCGGTGAAGTCGGTCTCGGCGTTGTCGACCTCGTGCAGTGGGTCGTCGTTTCCACCGAGTTGCACAGCGCCGTCTGGGTCTGTCACAAGCAGGAAGTAGTCCTCGCCCTGGCGCAGAACGCTGACCTGGTACTGGGGCGAATCCGGCACACGCTTCTGCGCGACCTGAACGATGGAGAGAATCGCGTCGTCTTTGTCGCTGTTGTGACCGTCGCTGTAGTTGGTGAAGGCGATGTAGCCGGTGAAAATAACGACGAAGACTTGAAATATCGCGAGAAAGAAAAGGCCGGGAGTGAGGTACTTGGCCGGCAGCGCGCCAGGCACGAGGTAGACGTAGTTGATGGCCGCGAGAATAACGAGCGCGAGGCCGAAGAGCGCCCACTGCTCTTGAAGAAAGAGCGTGAAGAGGGCCTGCACGCCGAACGCGTCAACGAGCCCGAGCAGAACGATCTTGACGATCAGTCCGGTGACGGATGACCGGCGTGGAGCCGTGAACCGCACGGGTGTCTTCATCGACATGGGGTGGAGGCCTCTCGTTGCACTCTGTTTTACACGTGAGCGTTGAACAGCGCAATCGGGGCCGGCACTAGTGCACCGGCCCCGACCCGCTGGTTGTGCTAACCGGCGATCTTCGCCTGAATGTTTGCGACGGCGGTGGTCCAGACCTCGGTCGGGTCACCTTCGCCCTTGATCAGAGCCAGCTCAGCGCTGCCCCAGTCGGCCCATACCGAACCCATCTCTGGGATCGCCGGCATCGGCACGCCACCCTGGCCGATTGCGCCGAGTGCGGCGACGTCGGGGTCGGATGCTGCGGCTGCCTCGTACGCCGCCGTCAGTGCCGGCGGACGGCCACCGATCTCGTACAAAGCCGTCTGCACGGCTTCGGTCGAGAGGTAGTTCACGATGAACTGCGTTGCCGCGAGAGCGTTGGTGCTCTTGCTGCTGAGGAAGAAGCCGTTGACGCCGATGAACGGTTGTGCGGGTTCTCCGCCGGCCGAGGGCAGCGGGTCAATCGCGTAGTTCATTCCGCTCGCCTTGATGTCTGGCACATTCCACGGACCGGTGATCCAGTACGGCGACTGGCCGGCGAGGAAGAACTCCTTTGCCTTGTCTCCGTCGATGTTGGCGTTGAGAATGCCCTGTGCGCCCCACTCCTTGAGCTTCGCCGCGAAGGCGAGTCCGCCCTCGTTGCCGAGCGTCAGGTTCGTCGGGTCGTAGCTACCGTTGTCGGCTAGGCCGAACACCGGGGCACCGAACGAGGTCTGCAGCGGGTAGAGGTGGTACGGGTCACCCTGGTCTGGCGAGAGACCAACGAGGAACGGGTACTTGTCTGCAGCACCACCGGCGAATGCCTCGCCGTTGGCGATGACCTCGTCGAAGGTGTCAACGGCGTCGGGCACGAGGTCTGCGTTGCGCAGTAGCGCGACGTTTTCGATCGAGTACGGCACACCGTAGACGGTGCCTTCGTAGGTCATGGCCTGGATTGCGGAATCGGCAAAGCCGTCAGCAATGTCGCCGAGCTCGAGGGGAGCCACAACACCATTGGCGACATATGCGCCGAGCTTGTCGTGCGGACTGACGATGAGGTCCGGGCCTTTACCGGTTGGAACTTGGCTGATGAAATCTTGGTCGACGGTGCCGAAATCTTTGATCTCGAGCTTGACCGTGATGCCGGTGTCTTCTTTGAACTGGGCAGCGATGTCCTTGAGCGCTGGTGCGCGTTCGGTATCGACCCACATGACGATGGTGGTCGAGCCGGCCTCGCTGAGGTCCTCGCCTCCATCGGTCGGTGTGCAGCCAGCAAGGGCCAGTGCAGCGACCGTAGCCATCGCACCCGTTGCGAGGATGTGATTCACCTTCATTGGTGTCGCCTTTCGTTTGCAGTTTGGGCCTCGGTGCCTGCGCTGTAACCGTGCGAGCAGATCGCGTGTGAGATCCAATTCGCCGCTCGAGGCCGTTCTCGTGATTCGCCTGCAAAACTGCAAGCGCTTCCAGATATACAGGAGCGGCGTTGCTTTGGCAATATCAGGGATTCAATTGGTGCATAAGTTGTTTGAGACTCCAAAGTGCGGTCATCATGGAACCGCTTACAGAAGTCACGGTTTTCGGCTAACCTCGGTGCAAGCGCTTGCAGACACCTGCTCGGCCAGTAGAGTGACGACCATGACAATCGCCGCCTGCGCGAACCCGGAGGTACCAGTGACCACAGAGCTCGGGCTTTTCGTGCCAGATTCCGTCGGCGATGAATGGTGGCGATCCGCCGTGATCTACCAGATCTACCCGCGGTCGTTCGCCGATTCCAACGGCGACGGCGTGGGCGATCTGCCCGGTATCACCTCGCGCCTCGACGCCCTGCACGAGCTAGGCATCGACGCCATCTGGCTCTCGCCGTTCTACACGTCACCGCAGAAAGACGCGGGCTACGACGTCGCCGACTACTGCGACGTCGACCCGCTCTTCGGTACCCTCGCCGACTTCGACGAGATGCTGGCAAGCGCTCACGGCCACGGAATCCGCGTCATTGTCGACCTCGTGCCCAATCATTCTTCCGATCAACACGAGTGGTTCACGGCCGCCCTCGCTGCGTCAGAAGGGTCGCCAGAGCGCGACCGCTACATGTTTCGCGACGGGCTAGGCGCGGCAGGCGAGCTGCCGCCGAACAACTGGGATTCGGTCTTCGGCGGCCCGGCATGGACCCGCGTCACCCGGGCCGACGGCTCGCCGGGGCAGTGGTATCTGCATCTGTTCGACCCCTCGCAGCCAGACCTCAACTGGCAGAACCCGTGGGTGCGCGAGAAGTTCAGAGACGTGCTGCGCTTCTGGCTCGACCGCGGGGTTGACGGCTTCCGCGTCGACGTTGCCCACGGCATGATCAAGGCCGATGGGCTGCCCGACTACACGCCGCCGGCCGACTCCGGCAGCATGGGCGGCGGCATGGAGGGCGCGGCAGACACCGGAGAAGCGCCGACCCCGCCTTATTGGGCACAAGACGGCGTGCACGAAATCTATCGCGACTGGCACGCCCTGCTCGCCGAGTACGAGGGCGACCGCGTGCTGTGTGCCGAGGCGTGGGTTGAGCCGCTGGGCAAGCTCGCCCGGTGGGTTCGGCCAGACGAGATGCACCAAGCGTTCAACTTTGCATACCTGGAGACGCCCTTCGCGGCCGCCCCGCTACGCAGCATCATCAACCGCTCGCTCAGCGCGTTCGCCGAGGTTGGCGCGCCGAGCACGTGGGTGCTCTCCAACCACGACGTCGTGCGCCACGCGAGTCGCCTCGCGCTCACAGCGCCCAACCCGCAGGGCGCTGGCATCGGCCCAAATTCGCCCGGCCAACCGAACCCCGAGCTTGGCCTCCGCCGCGCGCGCGCAGCGACCGCCCTCATGTTCGGCCTGCCAGGCAGCGCCTATGTCTACCAAGGCGAAGAACTCGGCCTGCCAGAAGTCATCGACCTGCCAGACGAATCACGGCAAGACCCGACCTGGTTTCGAACCGCGGGCGAACGCTACGGGCGCGACGGATGCCGAGTGCCGATCCCCTGGGAGGCCGACGTGCCTGCCTACGGCTTCAATCACACCGGAGCAAGCTGGCTCCCACAGCCCGACGACTGGTCGGTCTTTGCGCGCGACGCGCAACGCGGGGTCGAAGGTAGCACTCTTGAGTTTTACCGCCGCGCCCTCGCCATTCGCGCAGCCAACGACCTCGGCATGGGTTCGGTGAATTGGATCACCGGGCTTGGAGACGACGTCGTCGCCTTCCGTAATGGCCCGATCTCGATTATCGCCAACACCGGAACGACCACTGTCGAGCTGCCGGCGGGCGAAGTGCTGCTCGCGAGCCAAGCGGTGACCGGATCACAGTTGCCAGCCGACACCACAGTGTGGCTGCGCTCAGCTGACTAGCTGCGTTGGGCTAACTAGCTGCGTTGGCCTTGAGCCAGGCGAAGGGGTCGATCGGCACGCCGTCGATATGAATCTCTAGGTGCAGGTGGTCGCCGACCGACGCGCCCGTGTCACCCACGAGTCCGACGAAGTCGCCCACCTTGATGACGTCGCCCACGCCAAGCGGGCTCGAGTTCATCTGCATGTGGGCATAGATGCTTTCGATCTTTTGCCCGTTGACAACGTGTGCAATCCGCACATGATTGCCATAGCCGCGATCAGAGACTTCGGTGTAAGTCACAACGCCGTCGGCAATGGCGTAGATGGCGCTTCCAACCCCCGGCGTGAAGTCGGTGCCCTGGTGGTTGGTCGAGCAGCCCCGGCACGGTGCGATGCGCGGGCCGAATCCGTCACTGACGGGCACGGCGTACGGAAACGGCCACTGGATAGCGCCCCGTCCGACGGTGTATGAGTAGTTGCGGTTGCCGTATCGGGCTTTCAGAATTTCGGCGTAGGAAGTGATCGTGTAGGCGGCGCGGTCCGTCGCATCTGCTTTGGCGTTTGCGGCGACCTCGACAGATTGCCCGGTCTGCGAGACGCCAGGAACCAGCGCTACAGTGCCGTTGAACAACGCGTTTGCCGGTATCGAAACGCCGACGAGAAGAGCAGCCGCGAAGAGCATCGCGCCCATCGACAGCAAAGTAGAACCGGCCCGCTTCTTCTTAGTTGGGGCAGGGCGCCGCACCACGACCACGCGCTGCACCGGATCGATTTGCTTGGTGCCGCGAGCCTCTTGCTCGCGCATTTCGCGGCGCGTTAGGGGTTTTCGACCATCGAAACTCATGCGCTGAACTCGCTTGCCGTGAGCGACGCAGCAACGATGCAAATTGCTCGTGCCACGACAGATCTCCCCTAAATTCTTCGCACTACCTTTCAGCGTGCTTCTTTCAGGGTAACTTCTCTGCCACAATTCGGCCACCCGCGCGGATGAACGGGGGGTTCGGGGCCGGGGTCACGCTGCCTCACACGCCCAGCTCGATGAGCCTCGCCTCTAGTCGGTCGGCGAGCGAGGGCTCTGCCGCAATGATGAAGTCGTGGCTTGGAGCAGCACCGCGCAGCCCGGAAACTCGGGCGCCGGCTTCGCGCGCGATGAGGGCTCCCGCGGCGTGATCCCACGGGCTCAGGGTGCGCTCGAAGTAGGCGTTGAGGCGTCCGCTCGCGACGAAGCACAGATCGAGGGATGCCGTGCCCTGCCGCCGAATGTCACGCACCTCTGGCAGCAGCTGCGCCACAATCGCGCCCTGCATCCCGCGCATCGTGGCGTCGTATGCAAACCCGGTGCCGACGAGTGCGTGCGACAGCTCGACGCTCGGCGCGACGCGAATCTGCTGCTCACCGAGAAACGCGCCGCCTCCCTCCGCCGCCGTGAATACCTCACCGCTGGCAGGGTTAACCACGCACGCGGCAAGCGCGCGCCAGGTCAGTGGGTCTGGGTCTCCTTCGACGACGGCGATGCTGACGGCGTAGTGCGCGATCCCGTAGAGAAAATTCACAGTGCCGTCGATCGGGTCGACGATCCAGTGCAGGCCGCTCGTGCTGGTCGAGGCATCGCTCTCTTCACCGAAGAAGCCGTCGTCAGGGCGCGCGTCGGCCAAAAGCGAACGGATGAGCACCTCCGTCTCGCGGTCGGCCTCAGTCACGATGTCGACCGGGCTCGACTTCGATGCGGCCACATCGACACCCTCAGCGCGGCGCTGCTTTGCGAGCGCACCCGCCTTCAAGGCCACGTCGCGGGCGATGGAGCGCAGGTCGGTAGGCATGCCTCCGAGGCTAGCGCCCGAAGCGGCTACGGGTTGCCGGTGTAGCGCCGATTCGCCGCCTGCACCGCGGCGAGCATTGTCAACTCAACGCCCTGGGCCTTCGCCGTATGCGGCGGGCCCGAAGCCGTCGGACTCGGCCAGAGTGGATCACCGTTTGGGCTGTGTGAGTTCGTGCTCACGTGAGCAGCAACTCACACAGCTCGCACGAGGTACCCGCAGTAGTGGCAGCAGCAGTAACAGCAGCAGGGAAGACTTCGGAGTTCAACTATCGAGGGTAGGCGCGCAG
>JANONY010000038.1:0-2125 GCA_031421055.1 Actinomycetes bacterium
ATCGGCGACGGCATCCTTCGTCATCGGCCGCCAGGGGAACCGATCGAACTCGGCCCGAAAATTGCGAGTTGCCAGCTCGGTCTGGTGGTACAGGATGTTCCAGTTGAACTCCCGCCAGCCGAGCTCGCTGAGAAACTTGGCGGCGTTGGCGCGGGCAGCCGCGTCTAGCGCACCGTGCTCGATGCGGTGCCATACCTGCAGTGGCGAAATCTCACCGAAGCGCAGGTGCGGGCTGAGGCCGCTCGTCGCCTCGACCGCCGGTTCGTCACGGCGGTGGTAGTTGCCGAGAGCACCGCTCACGAATTTTTCGAGGCGCTCGTGCGCGCTGCTCTCGCCAGGCACCCACGACTCGCGAAGCCCGGCCGCCCAGTCAGGGCGGGTCGGCAGCAGGTCGACGCTGTCGCTCGGCAACTCGACGCCGTCGACGCTATTCGGCGCCTCCAGCGGTATCCGCTCTATTCCGCGCTCGCGGCAGGCACGCCAAAACGGGGTGAACACTCGGTAGGGGTTGCCCTCGGCGGTGGTGACGGTCCACGGCTCGAACAGCAGCGAAGCGTGAAAGCTGCGCACCTCGAGGCCGCGGTCTCGCAGTGTGGCCTTGATCAGCGCATCCGTTTCGCGCACGGCGCCGTAGCGGCGGTTCCAATAGATGGCGTTGGCACCGGTCTCGTCGATGACTTTCGCGAGCACGCTCGCGGCATCGCCTTCGCGAATCGTGAGTGACCCGTCTCTCTCAGCCAGCGCAGCACCGAGCACGCTCAGGCTGTGGTGCAGCCACCACCTGCTCGCGGCCCCGAGCGCACGAACGCCGCGACTCACCTCATCGAGCACATACAGCACCACGACCCGGCCCCCGCGCTCAACGGCCGCGGTCAGTGCTGGGTTATCGGCGAGCCGTAGGTCATCGCGAAGCCAGACGATTGTGGTGGGCGGCGAGGTCACCCGCTTGGGCCGAGCCGCAGTTTGTCGGTGAGCCGAGTGAGGTGTTCGAGCTCGGTGAGACTGAGCGCTCCGCCCACGCGGCGCATGATGCTCTCAGCATGTATCACGGCGACTCGGCGAAAGAGATCGTGCCCGGTGTCGGTCAGGCCCACGATTGTGCCGCGCCGGTCGCTCGGGTCGGCGAGCTTGGTGACGAGCTCGCGCTCAACGAGACGGTCGACGAGACGGCTGACGCTCGGTTGGGTGAGCAGCAGATGCTTGTTGAGGTCACGAAGCCTCAGTCGGCGCCCCTGCTGGCGCGAAAGGTTGAACAGCACGTCGTACTCGTTGAACGACAGAACGTCGGTAGGAAACTCGGAGTTGAGCTGGCGTAGCACCGTCACCTGCGCTCGGAAGAGAGCCTCCCACGCGTCGACGGCCAGTGACTTTTCACTCACCACGCAACTCTATGCATTCGCACGGAGTTTGCCGCACTCGACCGGATTCACCGGCGGCTTAACAGGATTGAGGGTCGGTTTCCAAGGCAAGAAACCGACCCTCTCCCTTGCACCAAGAGTGTCCTGCAATCACATTCCGCATCAGCTGCCACAGCAAACAACTTCAGCTCTTTGACTGTATAACGAAAAGGTAACGGGCGCTAGTTATCAGTTCGTTATTTTTTGGCAATGTTCGTTTTCGGTCGGTCGCCGGCAAGTGGTGGTGGCCACCACCCGACGCTCGCTCCTCATGGTCCAGCCGCGGCCGCAACGGCAAGAAAGCGAAATATACCCCTAGGGGGTATAGTGAGCATGGTGCCGCTCGACGTGCGTCGGCACGAAACAGAGGAAGTGGCGCAGTGATCGCAATCGTCGTGGTTGGCGCCGTCGCGCTGACGGTTTTGCTTGGCTGGTACTTTTTTGGCCCGCGAACGTCGACGCGCGTCGGGGTAGACGGCGGCGTGCAGGTGCAGACGATCGTGGTCAAGGGTGGCTATTCGCCGAGTCTCATCGAGGTGGTCAGCGGCGTGCCTGTGCGATTACTCTTCGACCGCCAAGAGACGGGCGACTGCTCTTCGCGGGTGGTGGTGCCTGCGTTCAAGATCAACCAGACCCTGCCGGCTTATGCGACCACGGCGGTCGAATTTTTGCCCGATCAGGTTGGTGAGTTCGAGTTTGCCTGCGGAATGAACATGCTGCACGGCACG
>JANONY010000039.1:0-3098 GCA_031421055.1 Actinomycetes bacterium
CTGAAGCGCTGAGCCGGATCACCAGGGCGCCCTCGGCCTGACATGGCGCTGCCAGCCCGCGTGGTGCTCGTATATCGCAGATCGGAGTATTCCGAACTGCTGTCGAGGCACGCCACCTACGGCCAGGCGGAGTTCTTTCTCAGGTCGCGCGGGCGGTCGATTGACGAGGTGTTCGACCGTCACAGCCGGCTCGAGGCAGTGCTGCACGCCGTCACGACCTCACTGCCCGACGATGTGCGCCGCTCGAGTGTGGAGCGTTCTGAGCTCGACCGCTACCTATTCGCACCAGAAGACATCGTCATGGTCGTCGGTCAAGACGGTCTGGTAGCGAACGTCGCCAAGTATCTCGACGGTCAACCGGTGATCGGCATCAACCCTGAGCCAGAGCGCAACCCAGGCGCACTCGTCGCCCACGCGCCAGCGGATGCGGCGGCCGTGCTCGCCGCGCTCCGTGCTGCGCGCGCTGCCGTGCAATCGCGCACCATGGTCGGCGCGACCTTGGACGATGGGCAGACTCTGGAGGCTCTCAACGATCTGTACATCGGCGATCAAGGGCATCAGTCCTCGCGCTACACCCTCTCGATTGCCGGGGTAGGCGCCGAGCGACAATCGTCATCAGGCATCATCGTCGGCACCGGCACCGGCAGCACGGGGTGGTCGACGTCGATCGCCAATGACCGAGCGCTACTCGACCGACTGCCCGACCCAACCTCGAGCGACATCAGCTGGTTCGTGCGCGAGGCGTGGCCATCGCCGGCCACAGCAAGTTCGCTGACTTCTGGAGTTCTCAACCCGACCGGGTCTCTCGAGGTGCTCGTCGAATCCGACCGACTCGTTGTCTTCGGCGACGGTATTGAGCGTGACTACCTCTCGATCAGCTGGGGACAGCGGCTCGTGATCGCGGCGAGCAGCAGACGGCTCAACCTGGTCGTCTAGCCTTGACGGGCCTTGTGGGCCACCCACGCGCTCGCGATCATCTGGGCGAGAGTGTACGTCGGCATCCACGCAATGTCGCGAGCGGCGAGCTCGCCAGACGCGACAATGCGTGCAGGATCACCCGGGCGAGCGGGCGCCACCGCGGCTGTGAAGGGCACGCCGGTGGCGAGGGCCATCTCATCCATGATCTGGCGAACAGAGAGCCCGGTGCCGCTACCGAGGTTGTACACAGGCTCGAGCGGTGTGCCTGCGTCGAGAGCGCGCGCGGCGGCAACGTGGGCGGCCGCTACGTCGACGACGTGCACGTAGTCGCGAACGCAGGTGCCATCAGGCGTCGCATAGTCATCACCGAAGATCTTCGGCGCGGCGCCGGCCTCGAGCGCGCGAAATACCAAGGGAAAGAGGTTGTACGGGCTCGCGTCTGGCGCCCCGCCATCGGCCGAGCCCACGACATTGAAGTAGCGCAACGATGTCGCACGAAGCTGCGTGGCCCGCGTCTGGGCGTTGATCAGCCACTCGCCAGCGAGCTTGGTCTCACCATAGGGCGACTCCGGTCGCGTCCCGGTTTCTTCGGTAACAAACTCGACCGGCGGGGTGCCGTAGACGGCGGCGCTCGAGGAGAACACCATTGATGCCACCCCAGTGTCGTCCATCGAGCGCAACAGGTTGACCGTCGCCGTGATGTTTTGCTCGTAGGTGTGCAGGGGACGCTGCACCGACATCCCCGCGTATTTGTAGCCTGCAAGGTGCACGACACCGGTCAGACGATGCTTCGCGAACACTCGCCCAACGAACGACTCGTCAAGCAGGGTTCCGCGTTCGAGGGGAACGCCAGCCGGAACGAATTCTTCCCTGCCGCTCGAGAGGTCGTCGAGGGCGACCACCTCGATGCCGCTGTCGCGGAATGCCGCCGCGACGTGCGATCCGATGTATCCGGCGCCGCCGGTAACTAGCCAAGTCATGTGTGCTCCCGTGTCGAGGTGGATTGTTCGATTCTCAGCCCTGCGGCTGTAAGTTTTTCGATGGAGCCCGGCGTCGCCTCGCCGGCCGTAATCAGTAGGTCGAAGTCGCTGAGCGGCCCAACGACTCCGACCTCTGTCACGCCAAGCTTGGAGCCGTCAGCGACGAGGACTCGACGGCGAGCCGCGCGAATCACCTGACGCTTAATCTCGGTCTCCGGCAGGTTAACGTTCGTCACGCCGTTCTCGGCATGGACGCCGTTGCACCCGATGAGCGCAAGGTCGAAGCGCAGTGACTCGATGGTGAACGTAGCGCCGGGGTTCACGAGCGAGTGCTGAAGCGGCCGGAGGGTGCCTCCCGTGACCACCACGCTGAATCGCGGCAACGCCACTTCGAGCGCGAGCGCGATGCTCAGCCCGTTGGTCACCACGACAACGTCGTGAAGCTCGCGCCGATCGACAAGCGCCGTGGCCACCGCGAGCGCCGTGCTGCCGACGTCGAGAAACACGCTGTCTCCGCTACTCACCAGCTCGGCGGCGCTGCGTGCAATTCGTGACTTGGCTGCGGCTTGTCGTTGCCGGGAACTCTCGAGCGAGGGTTCGCGAATTGCGTCACGCAACATCGCGCCGCCGTGCACCCTGACTATGCTTCCTTCTCGTTCCAGCACCGTCAGGTCGGCGCGGATGGTGACCTCGCTCACACCGAGCTCGTCGCGCGCGTCGATGACCCGCAGAAAGCCGCGCTCGGCGACGAGCTGCACGAGCTCTCGCCGTCGAACCTCTACTGGATCAGACACCGCGACCTTTCAGATACTTTCGATTACGAAAAGCCATTTCTTCGATATCGTAATACACATGCCTATCGTTCGCCGCGACACCCACCTCGCCGACGGTCGCGAGTTGTTCTACTACGACGACGCCGACACTGCCCTTGCCCCCGATCGCGCCATCGACGCGCGCGAACTCGATCCTCGCCCGGAGACCGCGACAATGCGGCAAGACATCTTGACCGGCGAATGGATCTCCATCGCTGCCGCGAGGCAGAACCGCGCATTCCTTCCTCCAGCGCACCTCGACCCGCTTGCGCCCTCCAGCCCGTCGAACCCATCAGAAGTACCGAGCAACTACGACGTCGCCGTGTTCGAGAACAAGTCGCCCTCGTTCGGGCCGCAGCTTGGCGAGGTCGCCCTCGACGGGCTCGGC
>JANONY010000040.1:0-3762 GCA_031421055.1 Actinomycetes bacterium
GCGACCTCTCGATCGTCGTCTGGTCGACGACGGTCGGCGCCGTGGTTGGGCCAAACCTGTTCGGCCCCGGCGTGTACGTGGCGGAGTGGTTGTCGCTGCCAGACAAGACGGGCTCGTTCGCCATCGCGATTGTGGCCCAGCTGCTCGCTGCCGCGACCTATGCTTTTGCGCTTCGGCCCGATCCGTTGCTGCTCGCGCGAAGCCGCCAGCTCGAGCCGACGCCAGAGCTCGCGGCTGGTGCCGTTCGCGGTCGTGGGCCGCTCGTGTTCGCGATTGGTACCCTCGCGCTCGCGCACGCGACGATGGTTTCTGTCATGGCCATGACGCCGGTGCACCTCGTGAACGAGGGGGCGAGCCTGACGATCGTCGGTTTCACGATCAGCCTGCACATCGCCGGCATGTACGGGTTGTCGCCTCTGTTCGGAATTGCAAGTGACCGCGTTGGGCGCATTCCGACCATCCTCTTCGGCCAGGCGCTGTTCTTCTCGTCGCTCTTCGTGACGGCAACCGGCCAGCACAACACCGTCGCGATCGCGGTCGGTCTCGTGCTGCTCGGTCTCGGCTGGAGTGCCTCAACGGTTGCGGCGTCTGCTCTCATCGCCGACCTCGCCACGGGTGAAACTCGGCTGCGGGTTCAGGGACGAGCTGATCTGACCATGAACATTGCCGGTGCCGCGGGCGCAGCGCTCGCTGGGCCGGTGCTCGCGGTGCTTGGGTATGACGGTCTCTCGATCGCTGTGATGGCACTTGCCGCCCTCGTCGTTGCGGGGGCAATCACGGTCGGTCGACCGCCGAGGGTCGCGACTAACTGAGTATCAGCCGTCAAACTGACCAATCGGTCAGTGACTGACCGATCGGTCAGGTAGCGTCGAAGGCATGTCAACGAGCCACAACGAACTGCGTGCGATCGCCCTCGCCGAGTTCGCACGCAGCGGGTACGCCGCGACCTCGCTGCAGCGCATCGCCGAGCTCGCCGGGCTCTCAAAGTCGAGTGTGCTCTACCACTTCACCTCGAAGGAGGCTCTGCTCGAAGCCGCGATCTCACCAGCCCTGCTGCGCTTCGAGGGCATGGTGGCCAAGCTCGAGCAGAGCGATGCCTCTGCTGCTGACCGCGCGGCCTTCATTCACGACTTCGTCGACCTGCTCATCGAGCACACGCTCGAAGTGCACATGTTCATCAACCAGGCGCCCTCGCTTGAAGACGTGCTCGTGTTCGATCGCGCCAACGCGCTCGCGGTGCGGGTCGCCACGTACTTCGCCTCAACCACCCACAGCGCTCTCGAGCGCATGCGCTTCGGTGTCGCCCTCGGCGGCGCCGCCTACATGATGGCCAGCCAGCACCAGTACGAGCTGCAGGCCGTGCCAACGATCGACGAGACCAGGGTTGCTCTCATCACCATCGTGACTGAGTTGCTCGCCCCTGTTCCCGTCCGCTCGATCACTCCCTAGGAGTCCCTCTTGGCCACCCTTCTCTATCGCCTCGGTCGATTCTCGTTCCGCCGCGCGTGGATCATCATCGGCATCTGGATCGCCCTCCTCTTCACCGTGCTCGGGGGTGGCTTGGCGCTCGGTGGCGAAAGCCACGAGTCGTTCGCTATTCCGGGCACCGAGTCGCAAGAAGCGCTTGACCGCCTCTCGGCCGTGTTCCCCGCGGTGGCTGGCGCCAGCGTGCAAGTGGTGTCTGAAGTGCCTGCGGGGGCCTCGGTGAACGACCGAGAGTACAAGACGGCGATTCAGAAACAGGCGGATGCGTTGGCCGCGATCGAAGGAATCGACACCGTTGTTGACCCATTCAACAAGTACGCTGGCCTCGCCATCAGCGACGACGAGTCGATGGCCCTCACCAAGGTGCAGTTCGACGCAGCCTCGAGCGAGGTCACGCAAGCCACCATCGATGCGGTGCTCGACACGGCCTCTATCGCTAAGGATGCCGGACTCACCGTCGCCTTCGGCGGCCGCGTGTTGCAAGACGATACCCCCGGCCTCACCCCGACCGAGGGCCTCGGCGTGCTTATCGCTGGAGTCGTGCTCGTCATCACCTTCGGATCGTTGCTCGCCGCAGGCATGCCCCTGTTGAGCGCAATCATCGGCGTCGCAATCGCGGCCGGAGGCATCATCGGCGTCTCGGCCTTCACCGAAGTGTCGAGTTCTGCGCCGTTGCTCGCCGTCATGTTCGGGCTCGCCGTCGGCATCGACTACTCGCTCTTTATCGTGTCTCGGCACCGTCAGCAGCTCGCGAGTGGGCAATCGCCAGAGGACTCTGCAGCAATGGCGGTGGGAACCGCCGGCACTGCCGTCGTGTTTGCCGGCGTCACGGTGATCATCGCGTTGCTCGGACTTCTGGTGGTGAACATCCCGTTCCTCAGTGTGATGGGAGTCGGTGCCGCGGTGGCAGTGCTCATCGCGATCGCGATCGCGACGACACTCGTACCAGCGATGCTCGGCCTAGCCGGAACGCGACTGACGCCACGGGGGCGGGCGCTCACGCGCATCACCGACCATACGACGATGGCGATGGGCCGCCGCTGGGTGCGCCTCGTGCTCAAAGCACCGATCGTCGCCGTATTCGCCGTCGTTGGCATTCTCGGCACGCTCGCGATCCCAGCGCTCAGTCTCGACCTCAACCTGCCAGACGGCGGCTCTGAAGAAGCGGGCACAACCGTGCGCGAAGCCTACGACATGACCACGCGGGCGTTCGGCCCAGGCTTCAACGGCCCGCTCATCGTCGCCGTTGACATCACCCAGACGACCAACATCATGGACGATCTCGACGCGATCGGCGACGACCTCCGGGCGCTCGACGGCGTCGACTACGTCAGTCAGGGGCTGCCGAACAGCGGCCTCGACACCGCGATCATGCAGGTAATTCCGACCACCGCACCCGACTCGATCGAGACTAAGGCGCTCGTGAAAGCGATTCGCGAGCTCGGCCCGTCAATCGCTGATGAGTACGGCACGCCTATCTTCGTTACGGGCTCTACGGCGGTCGGCATCGACGTGTCGACGAGGTTGACCGACGCGCTTGTTCCGTTCGGGCTCGTCGTGGTCGGGCTCTCGATCATTCTGCTGATGATGGTTTTTCGCTCGATCCTCGTGCCGATCAAGGCGGCGCTTGGCTTCTTACTTTCGGTCACCGCCTCGTTCGGTGTGCTCGTCGCCGTGTTCCAGTGGGGGTGGTTCGGCGAACTCTTCAACGTCGACAACCCTGGCCCGATTCTCAGCTTCATGCCGATCATTCTCATGGCCGTGCTCTTTGGGCTCGCGATGGACTACGAGGTATTCCTCGTCAGCGGCATGCGCGAGGAGTTCGTCTCGACCGGCGACGCGCGCTACGCCGTTGAGCACGGCTTCGCCAATGGCGCGCGGGTCGTGACCGCAGCGGCGCTCATCATGTTCTTCGTCTTCATCGCGTTTGTTCCAGAAGGCACCGGCGCGATCAAGCCGATCGCCCTCGGCCTCGCGGTCGGGGTCGCCTTCGATGCCTTCCTCGTGCGCATGACGCTCGTGCCTGCCCTGATGGCGCTTTTCGGTCGCGCCGCGTGGTGGATGCCGAAGTGGCTCGCTCGCGTCGTGCCGAACATGGACATCGAGGGCGAAGAGCTGCGTTCGCACATCGCCGACCTCGCGTGGGCGGCGGCCGACCGCGGTGCGGCTATCTCATCTGAGCAGCTGGTTGCCGGATCCCGCGACCGCAACACGGGCCACGTCACCTTCACCGTGCCTAGCGGCGCAATCGCGATGGTCAGCGGAGACCCGGTCGAT
>JANONY010000041.1:0-2615 GCA_031421055.1 Actinomycetes bacterium
CTGAATCTTGCTGATATCGACGCTGTACCGCAGGTCGTGTCCAAGACGGTCGGTCACGCGGTCGACGTACGACCAGTCTTTGCCTGTCGCCTCGAGCAGCATCTCGGTGAGCTCTTTGTTGGTCAGTTCTGTGCCGCCGCCGATGTTGTAGATTTCGCCAGCGCGACCGCCGACGAGCACCATGGCGATGCCGCGGGTGTGGTCGTCGACGTGCAGCCAGTCGCGGATGTTGTTGCCCTCGCCATAGAGCGGAACGTGCTTGTCATCGATGAGGTTCGTGACAAACAGCGGGATGACTTTTTCTGGAAAGTGGTACGGCCCGTAGTTGTTCGAGCAGCGGGTGATCGAGAGGTTGAGGCCGTGCGTGCGAAAGTAGCTGCGCGCGAGCAGATCGCTGCCCGCCTTGCTTGCCGAGTAGGGCGAGTTCGGCTCGAGCGGCCGTGTTTCGTCCCAGGAGCCTTCAGCGATCGATCCGTACACCTCATCCGTCGACACGTGCACGAATCGCTTGAGGTTGCTTCGCAGGGCGGCGTCGAGCAGGCGCTGGGTACCGAGCACATTGGTTTCGACAAAGATCGATGCATCGCGCACCGAGCGATCGACGTGCGATTCTGCCGCAAAGTGCACGACGGCGTCAACGGCGGGGAACAGCGTGTCGAGCAAGGCGGAGTCGCGGATGTCGCCGTGCACGAAGCTGTATCGCGGCGAGTCGGCTACCGGTACCAGGTTCTCGAGGTTGCCCGAATACGTCAGTGCGTCGAGCACGACCACCTCGGCGCCCTCGAGGCCTGGGTAGGCGTCTTCGAGGGTGCGGCGAACGAAGTTCGAGCCAATGAAACCGGCGCCGCCGGTTACGAGAATCTTCATTGTTGTTTCCCTGCGCCCACGAACAGTGCCAGCGTCGAGTCTAATCAGTGGTCAAGTCTGCGGGTGACAAGGGCGGATCTCACCGCGAGGCCCGCCCGCAGAGTTGTTCGAACCGGCCAGAGGAGCCGACCGGTGTATTTTTTACCGAGAAATCGGCGCGCGCTCTCATGGTGCACCCGCACCATGTTCGCCGAATCCGACGTCGTCGAATGTGCGCCGGTGTGCACAACGACCGCGGCTGGCTCGTAGAGATTGCGGTATCCGGCTTTGCCAAGACGGTGGCCGAGGTCGACGTCTTCGAAGTACATGAAGAAGCCTTCGTCAAAGCCACCGAGTTGCTCGAACGCGCTTCGACGCACCATGACGCAGGCACCGGAGAGCCAACCGGCGTCGCGCCGATGTGGTTGCTCCTCGGTCTCTTTGCGGTAGGCCCGCGTCCACGGGTTGGCCGCCCAGAGGTTGACGAACAGGGCATGGCCGATTCCCGTCCTCAGGCTCGGTACAGCCCGAGCCGAGGGGTACAGCTCGCCGCCCGCGCCGCGAATGCACGGCCCGACCGCCGCGATCTTCTCGTCTTCTTCGCCCGCAGCGACGAGGATGTCGATCGTGTTTGCAGAGAGCACGACGTCGGGGTTACTGACCAGAATCCACCGCACCGACGCTGGAAGGTCGGCCGTTGCGGCGTTGACGGCTCCGCCGTATCCACGGTTGCTGCGTAAGGAAAGGTAGCGAGCGCCGTGTTCTTCGGCCTGACGCTGCACGAGCTCGTCGCCGTCCGGCTTGTTGTCGGCCACGATGGTGAGAAGGGGCTGGGCGCTCGCCGCCGTGATCGATTCGATGAATTTCGGAAGCACACCACCTGATCCAAAGCTCACCGTGACGACGGCGACCGTCGGCGTTTTTTCGGGGGCGGCAGGGGGGACCATAAGAAGTCCGATTCTAGTTCTAGAGTAGATTGTGGTCTGGCCGCTCGGCCCTGAGCGCGAGCGAGGTGGAATGAACTACCTGAAGGAAGTATTCGCCGCGCGAGAGTTGCTTGCAAACCTCACGCTCAGGGAAATTCGCGGCAAATACAAGCGCACGGTCTTCGGTCAACTCTGGTCGCTCGCGAACCCGCTCGCGTTGACTCTCATCTATACGTTCGTGTTCGCGCTGATCTTCCGCATCCAGCCCGATAAGGGCGACCCGAGCGGTCTCGACGTGTTCGCGCTCTGGCTGCTGTGCGGACTGTTGCCGTGGACCTTCC
Organism: Actinomycetes bacterium; assembly: GCA_031421055.1. Taxonomy (GTDB): domain Bacteria; phylum Actinomycetota; class Actinomycetes; order Actinomycetales; family Microbacteriaceae; genus Conyzicola. The sequence continues at coordinate 2,114 of JANONY010000041.1, forward strand.
TCGCCACCGTGCTCAACCTTGGTGTCGGATCACTCGTCGCGAACGCTGGACTGATTCAGAAGGTGTATTTCACGCGCATTGTGCTGCCGCTCTCGCTCGTCGGGTCGACTGCCTACAACTGGCTTTTTGAGATGGCCGTGCTCGTCGCCGCGCTGATGGTCGTCGGCGGCTTTGTGCTCCCCTGGCTTCCGCTGTTGCTTGTCATCATGCTACTGCTGGCGGTGTTCGTCGGCGGACTCGCGCTCATGCTCTCCATCGCGAACGTGTACTTTCGCGACACCCAGTACTTCATCACGATCATCCTGCAGCTCTGGATGTACCTCAGCCCGATCATCTACCCGTTCTCGATGGTGCAGACCGCCTCGCGCGACATTGGGGGCATTCTCGGTACGCCCATCACGCTGGAGGGCATCTACACCGTCAACCCGATGGTGCACTTCATCGAGGTGTTTCGTAATCTGCTGTACGACAACCGCTGGCCCGATCCCGTGGAGTGGCTCAT
>JANONY010000042.1:0-2102 GCA_031421055.1 Actinomycetes bacterium
GAGGCTATTCGCCAGCTTGCCGCCCGCATCAACGCCGGCGAGACGGACGTCGTGCTGCTCGGTGCGACGGGCACCGGCAAGTCGGCGACGACGGCGTGGCTCATCGAGCAAGTGCAGCGGCCCACCCTCGTGCTTTCGCACAACAAGACTCTCGCGGCCCAGCTCGCCAACGAGTTCCGCGATCTCATGCCGAACAACGCCGTCGAGTACTTCGTCAGCTACTACGACTATTACCAGCCAGAGGCCTACGTTCCGCAGACTGACACTTTCATCGAGAAAGACTCCTCGATCAACGCGGAGGTCGAGCGGCTGCGACACTCTACGACGAACTCACTGCTGAGCAGGCGCGACGTGGTCGTGGTGTCCACCGTGTCGTGCATCTACGGGCTCGGCACGCCGGAGGGCTATCTCGAAGCCATGGTGGCGCTTCAGGTTGGGATGCGGATTGATCGTGAGGCGCTCATCCGCCGTTTTATTGCCATGCAGTACAACCGCAACGATGTGGATTTCTCGCGCGGCAACTTCCGGGTGCGCGGCGACACCATCGAGATCATCCCAATGTACGAAGAGCTCGCGATTCGCATCGAGATGTTTGGCGACGAGATCGAGGGGCTGTTTGCGCTGCACCCGCTCACGGGCGATGTGGTGAAGAAGCTCGATTCGGTCAGCGTTTTTCCTGGTTCGCACTACGTCGCATCCACGGCCACCATGCATCGCGCCATCGGCACGATCAAAGAAGAACTCGCGGTTCGACTCGCTGAGCTCGAGATGCAGGGCAAGCTGCTCGAGTCCCAGCGTCTGCGCATGCGCACGACTTTCGACCTCGAGATGATGGAGCAGATCGGGTTCTGCAGCGGCATCGAGAACTACTCCCGACACATCGACGGCCGTGAGCCTGGCGAGGCAGCCCACACGCTGCTTGACTACTTTCCCGAAGACTTTCTCGTGGTGATCGACGAGTCGCACGTCACGATTCCACAGATCGGAGCCATGTACGAGGGCGATGCCTCGCGCAAGCGCACCCTTGTTGAGCACGGTTTTCGCCTGCCGAGCGCCCTCGACAACCGGCCACTCAAGTGGAGCGAGTTTCTCGACCGCGTCGGCCAGAAGGTGTACCTCTCTGCGACTCCAGGGCGCTACGAACTCGGCATCACTGACTCCATCGTCGAGCAGGTGATTCGCCCGACCGGCCTTGTTGACCCGCACATTGTGGTTAAGCCGTCCAAGGGTCAGATCGATGACCTGCTCGAGCAGATTCGCTTGCGCAGCGAACGCAACGAACGCGTGCTCGTCACGACACTGACGAAGAAGATGGCAGAAGAGCTCACCGAGTTTCTCACCGAGGCGGGTGTGCGCGTGCGCTACCTGCACTCCGACGTCGACACACTGCGTCGTGTCGAGTTGCTTACCGAGTTGCGCCAGGGCGTCTACGACGTGCTCGTCGGCATCAACCTGTTGCGCGAGGGCCTCGACCTGCCAGAGGTTTCGCTCGTTGCGATTCTCGACGCAGACAAAGAGGGTTTCCTTCGCTCGTCGACCGCGCTCATCCAGACCATCGGGCGGGCGGCGCGCAACGTATCGGGCGAAGTGCACATGTACGCAGACGTGCTCACCGACTCGATGAAGCGCGCCATTGAAGAGACCGAACGCCGCCGAGAAAAACAGATCGCCTACAACACCGAGCGCGGTATCGACCCGCAGCCGCTGCGCAAGAAGATCGCCGATATCACCGACTCGCTCGTGCGTGAGGGCGCAGACACGGCCGCGCTTTTGGCCGGTCGTGGCGGCAAGAAGCGCTCGCCGACGCCCGCGCTTCGCCGAGAGGGTCGCGCTGCCGCCGGCGCCAACGAACTCGAGTCGATCATCGCCGACCTCAACGAGCAGATGCTCGCTGCCGCTGGTGAACTGAAGTTCGAGCTAGCCGGCCGCTTGCGCGACGAGGTCGCCGACCTCAAGAAAGAGCTGCGGCAGATGGAAGCCGCCGGGCACATCTAGGTCGCGGTCGCGGCTTTCAACCCGCGCCCGCTTTCAGGCCCGCTTTCAGAACCGCGTCGCCCGGCCCCGCCCCATTTTGCCGGCATCGCCGGCTTCGGCCCAACGCG
>JANONY010000043.1:0-2177 GCA_031421055.1 Actinomycetes bacterium
CGCTGGGCTCGTGGCGACCTCTTCTACGACCTCTGGTTCACCAACTATCGACATTGCAGACATGGGCTAACCTCCGATCGCTTCTCTACTTCAAGGCTATCCGCACAACCGCGACGCCCAATTGTGAGTGACTTGCGAGAATCAGCGTGTGGCGGCAGACAGCGCAGATTTGTTGCAGAAAAGCGCATTGGGGGGCGAAAAGGCCCGTTAACTAAGCAGCGGACCACTGACTTCGGGTGTCAGTGGTCCGCGAGTGGATCCGGGATGCTTCCGATAACAAAGTATCAGCTTCGAGGGCTCATTTCGTGGGGCTCCGCGCCCCAATAACGAGGGCGCGGCCGTGATCGTCCGCGGCTAGAATTCGAGATATGGCGGCTGGGTAGTGCTCGGGGTTTTCGCCGGTTTTGCGGTTATTGCCGCGGTCATCGCCGCCGGCTACCTCGTCGGCCGCCTTCGGCTGCTCGGTGAGCACGCGCCTTTTGTGCTCAGCCGTTTGGTGTTCTTCGTGCTCACGCCGTGCCTGTTGTTCTCCCTACTCGCTCACGCTGACCCGGCAGTGCTGTTTTCGTCGCGACTCGCAGTCTCTGCACTGGCTGCGATCACCTGTTTTGTGCTTTTCACGGTCGTCGCGCTTCTCGTGTTTCGGCGGGGCGCCGCCGACACAGTGATTGGGGCGCTCGGCTCTGGCTACGTCAACGCCAACAACATTGGCATTCCGGTCGCCGCCTACGTACTCGGCGACGCGACCTACTCTGCGCCGGTCGTGTTGGTGCAGTTGCTCGTCTTCGCCCCGATCGCACTCGCGATTCTCGATGCTGCAACCTCCGGCCGCGTCTCTGTCGGCCGGGTGCTGCTGCAAACGATTCGCAATCCGCTCATCGTCGCCTCGGCGCTCGGCACGCTCATCGCCGTCACCGGAGTCGAGCTGCCCGAGCTGGTATTTGAGCCGTTTCGATTGATCGGGGCCGCGGCGGTGCCCGTCGTCCTGATCGGGTTCGGGATGTCGCTGAGCCGGTCGCGAATCCTCGAGGCGGGTTCAGGGCGGCGGGATGTGATTCTCGCCTCGACTCTGAAACTCATCGTCATGCCGTTTGCGGCCTTCGTTCTCGCGCGCTTCGTTTTCGGCATGACCGGTCACGAGCTATTCGCGATCGTCGTTCTCGCTGCGTTGCCGAGCGCCCAAAACGTCTTCAACTACGCCGAGCGTTACGACCGCGGGGTGGTGATCGCGCGCGACACTGTGTTCATCACGACGGTGCTGTGCGTTCCGGTGTTGCTTGTGGTGGCGTTGCTGTTGGCTCAGTAGAACATGGGCCGATCGTCATCGTCCTCTGTCTCAACGCTGAGGTCGACAACAACCGGAACGTGGTCACTCGGGGCGTCACCCGTGCGCTCGTCTCGGTGGATGCTCGCGCCGTCAACGAGTTCGGCCAGCGCATCGTTGCCGAGTACGAAGTCGATGCGGACTCCTTCGTCGCGCGCAAACTTCAGTCGCTTGTAGTCCCAGTAGGTGTACCCGGTCGGCACGAGCGGACGCACGAGGTCGTTGAGTCCGACGCCGGCGAAACTCGCGAACGCGGCGCGTTCTTCTGGCGAGACGTGAGTCGAGATTCCCACGACGATGTCGGGGTCACCGTTATCGGTGTCGGTCGGGATGATATTGAAGTCACCCATCAGGGCGAGGGGCTCGCCGGGGTGTGCCGCCATCCAGTGCACCGAGCTTTCGCGCAGCGCGGCGAGCCACTGGAGCTTGTAAACGAGGTGCGGGTCATCGAGAGCACGACCGTTGGGAATGTACAACGACCACAGCCTGACGCCCTCGACGGTTGCGCCGAGCGCTCGCGCCTCCAGCGGCTGGCCTGGACCCTCAGCGCCCTTGAGAAATCCGGGCTGCAGATCGAAATTGGTTGCGATATCTGACATCGGCAGACGGCTCGCAAAGGCGACCCCGTTCCACTGGTTGAGGCCGTGCGCGACTACCTCGTAGCCGGCCGCCTCGAAGGCCTCGACGGGAAACTGCTCTGGCGTGCATTTGATCTCTTGCATCGCGAGCACGTCGATGTCTTCGAGGCCCAACCAGTCGACGACCCGGCCAACACGGGTGCGAATCGAGTTGACGTTCCAGGTCGCAATACGCATGAATCAACGGTACCGTTCGCCTCCGTCGCACAGCGCCC
>JANONY010000044.1:0-1888 GCA_031421055.1 Actinomycetes bacterium
AGCCGAACAGGTTGTAGCGCTTGAACGCCTTCGTGATCGAGGCATGCATGTCACCGAACTGAGAGCGGTGGCACTCGTCGAAGATCAGCACAACATGGCCGTCGTAGGCGGCGTGACCCTTCTCCGACTGCACGAGGCGGGCCAGTTTCTGGATCGTCGTGATAACAATGTGGCGATCCGGGTCGGCCAGGTGCTTCGAGAGTTGGGCCGTCGACGTGGACGCGTTCGCCGCACCCTTCTCGAAGCGGTCGTACTCCTTCTGCGTCTGCCAGTCCAGGTCCTTGCGGTCGACGACGAACAGCACCTTGTCCACTCCCGGCATGCGCGACGCGAGCTGGGCGGCCTTGAACGAGGTGAGGGTCTTGCCCGAGCCGGTGGTGTGCCAGACGTAGCCGCCGGCATCCGTTGTTCCCAGCTTCTTGTAGTTGGTGGAGATTTGGATGCGCTGCAGGATCTTTTCCGTCGCGACGATCTGGTACGGGCGCATCACCATCAACTCGCGGTCACCCGTGAGCACGCAGTAGCGGGTCAAGATCGCGAGCAGGCTGTGCTTGGCGAAGAAGGTCTTCGTGAAACCGACCAGGTCACGGATGGGCGTGTTCGAGGCATCCGCCCACCACGACGTGAACTCGAACGAGTTGCTCGATTTGCGCACGCGCTGGCGGCCGGCGACATCCTCCAGATGTTGCCGACGCGTGGTGTTCGAGTAGTACTTGGTGAGTGTTCCGTTGCTGATCACGAACAGCTGCACGTAATCGAACAGACCAGAACCGGCCCAGAAACTGTGGCGCTGGTAGCGGTCGATCTGGTTGAAGGCTTCACGAATGTCGATGCCGCGCCGCTTCAACTCCACATGTACGAGCGGCAGACCGTTCACCAGAATGGTTACGTCGTAGCGGTTCGCATACGCGCCGCCACCCTCGACTCCGCCCTCACCACCCTGCGCAACCTCGTATTGGTTGATCACCTGCAGACGATTGTTGTGAATGCTCTTCTTGTCGATCAGCGCAATGTTCTTTGTGCTGCCGTCGTCTCGCCGAAACGCGTGGACGGGGTCTTCGTGGATGCGCACCGTCTTCTGCACCGCACCATCGTTGGCGCCGATCACGTACTCGGCGAGTAGGCGCTGCCACTCGTCATCGGTGAACGTCACCGCGTTGAGTGCTTCGAGCTGCACACGCAGGTTGGCGAGCAGCTCGGCCTCGGAGTGGATCGTCAGGTAGTCGTAGGCCTGACCCTGCAGCAGGCGGATGAACTCGGCTTCGAGCGCCGCCTCGGACTGGTACGCGTCAGACGCCGACGGGTCGGCGTCGAACTTGGCAACAACCGTGCTCTCGTTGCTGATCGCAATCGGATCGAACCGGGATGCCGGGGCGTCGCTCACTGGATGCCCTTCGCGATTGCAGCGGGTATCCGTCGCACTGTCACGGCCACACCCCGATCAGTGGCACGGTGGGCTGAGCGGCTACCGTCTGCAGAAAGCCGCCTTCCCGCTCGGCCGCCGCCTCGGCTTGGCTCATGATTGTGGCATTCACGGGCCGACCGACTTGGCGCTCCACCCGGTCACACGCGTCGTAGACCGCATCAGGCGCGGGAGTACCGATCACCATGACGTCGATGTCGTTCGGTGCTTCGCCGACCACGCCGGCCACCCGCGCTGCGTACGACCCGTAAAGGAACGCGATCTCGACGTTGAGTATCGCCGACAGTTCTTGCCGCAGGAACACGGCTGGCCCGGTCGAAATCGCAAGTATCTCGCGCAGGGGCGGCACTAGCGGACTGTTCGGGTTGCCGGCAATAAGACGTGTGCGGCCGATAGCGCGTTCGGGCACACCATCAGCATTCGCATCGACAAACGGGTGGTCACTCGCGGCAAAGCGAAGCGCGC
>JANONY010000045.1:0-3872 GCA_031421055.1 Actinomycetes bacterium
CTCGACTGTTCGATGAGCGAGTTCATCCACGCGCCGCCGCGCTTCGAATCGCGTGTGTACAGGTCGTAGACGTAAAGCCCGACCGAAGTGCCGTCGTCGTTGGCGACTTCAAAAACTCGCGCCTCTGGGTGGTAGGCGACGAGGTCGGAGCGCTCTGCGAAGGTGACGCCGTAGAGCTGGGTCGCCGCAAAGAAGACACCGTCGCGCAACACCCTCTCCGCCTCGAAGTAGGGGCGCATTGCTGCCGTGTCGACGTCGTACTTCTCTGTGCGCACCTTCTCTGTGTAGAACGCCCAGTCGTATGCTTCGATGCTGTGCCCGGCGATTCTCTCGAGGTCGCCTTGTTCTTCGCGAGCGTTGCGGGCCGCGATCGGAGCGAGCCGGTCGAGCATCGCTGCAACGTTTGCGGGGTTCTTGGCCGTCTCATCCGCCGTTACCCACGCGGCGTGCGAGTCGAAGCCGAGCAGTGCGGCGCGCTCTGCCCGCAGGGCCGTGATCTCGAGCACGAGCGCGCGGTTGTCGTTGTCGTTGCCCCTCATGCTGCGCGCGCGCGACGCGGCGAGAATTCGTGCGCGCACCTCGCGGTTGGTCAGCGACGCAAGGTATGGGTGGCCGGTGAAGAGTGGCAGTGTCACGAGGTACTTGCCGTTGAGGCCGCGATCCACCGCGGCCTGCTCTGCTGCGGCCACTTCGAGCGGATCGAGCCCGTCGAGGTCTTCTGCCGAGTCGAACAGTACGGCGAGGTCGTTGGTGTCGGCGAGCAGATTCTTGTCGAATCGGGTCGTCAAGGTCGAGATGCGCGAGTTGAGGTCGCGCAGAGTCACCTTGGCCTCGTCATCGAGGTCAGCCCCGGCGATGGTGAACTCCATGAAGTGGCGCTCGACGAGATAGCGCGATTCGGCATCCAACTTCAATGAGTCGAGCTGGTCGTTCAGCGTCGAAATGCGCCAGTAGAGCCGCGCGTCGAGGCGAATCGCGTCGCTGTGTGCAGCGAGCAATGGAGCGAGCTCTTCTTCGAGCTCATTGGTGAAGTCGCTGCTGTCGGCCGAGGTCTTGTTGAAGAACACGGTCGCAACCCGGCTGAGGATGCGCCCCGAGCGTTCGAACGGCAGCATCGTGTTCTCGAAAGTCGCTGCGTCGCTCTGTGCGGTGATGGCGGCGATTTCGGCGAGTTGTTCGTCGAAGCCAGCGAGGAAGGCCGGCTTGTAGTGCTCATCGCGAATGTCGGCGAAGGCAGGCAGCTGAAACGGCAGAGTCGACGGCGCGAGGAAAGGATTGGTCATCAGCCCAGCCTAGGCTTGGCAGATGGTTGAGGAACGCTACACGCACGGTCATCACGAGTCGGTTCTGCGCTCGCACTCGTGGCGCACGGTTGAGAACTCGGCGGAGTATCTCGTGCCGTATCTCGCGCCAGGCCTCACGCTGCTCGATGTCGGTTGTGGCCCTGGCACCATCACCGCAGACTTCGCCGCCCGCGGCCTCGAGGTAATCGGTATCGACGCGGCGGCGGATGTCGTGGCCAAGGCCCGCGAGATTGGCGTGGATGCGCGGGTCGGCGACGCCTACGCCCTCGACTTCGCCGACAACAGCTTTGACATCGTGCACGCCCACCAGACGCTGCAACACCTTGCCCGCCCAATCGACGCGCTGCGCGAGTTTCGCCGAGTGGTCAAGCCCGGGGGAGTGGTGGCCGTGCGCGACGTCGACTACGCGGGCACCGTGCTGTACCCAGTGACCGAGGGTCTCGCCTTGTGGGCCGTGCTATACCAAAAGGTGCACAGGTCTAACGGAGGCGAGCCAGACGCTGGCCGGCGATTGAAGGCCTGGGCGCGGGCGGCGGGGTTTGATGATGTGACGGCCACGACATCCGTCTGGAATTTCTCGACGGATGACGACCGCGCCTGGTGGGGCGGCATGTGGGCCGACCGGGTGCTGCAGTCGGCGTTCGCGAGTGATGCGCTCGGCAAGGGCTTCGCGACGCAGGCGGATCTCGAGCTCATCAGTTCGGCATGGCGCGCCTGGGCTGCCGACCCCGACGGTCTGATGGCAATGCCGCACGGCGAGGTGATTGCGCGGGGGTAGCGCGACCACGAGGCGGATGCTCGGCTCGCACGAGCCACCGGTCGCGCGTCGCGATAGAGCTGTTTGCGATCGCGCCGCGCGCTACTCCTGCGTGACGACGACCGCGTTGCTCGCGGGGTTGACGCGCAGGGTGGTGCCGTCGTCGAGCTGCACGACGGGTTTGCTCTCAAGCCAGGTCAGGGTCCAGCGCCAGGTGGCGGTGTCAACCTCCGCCAGACCGGCCTCGGTTTCGGCGACCGCGGCGACAACGGCCGCTGGCAAGGCTGCGGGGGGCGTCGCGCCGACCGACCAGCGGGTTCCGAGTTGCATCAGGACTCCTTCTCGTAGGTGACCCAGGTCTTGCGCTGGGCGATCTTGTCGTACACGCTCTGGGCAGTCAGGTTGTCGTGCGCGGTGATCCACCGCACTGTACCCCCACCCTGGGCCGAAGCGCGGGCGGTGACCGCCTCGATAAGTGCGGTTGCTGTGCCGGTGCCGCGAGCCGATGGATGCACGTAGAGGTCGTCGAGATGCCAGCCCGGCCCAGCGGTGAAGCTGTCGTAAAGTCGGCGGTAGAGCACAAACCCGGTGAGTGAATCGTCGGTCTCGGCCACGAGGCCCTCGAGTTCGAGCGAATCGCTCACGAGCTTCGCAAACACCGCGTCGACGATCTCGGGCGTGAACGCCGTCTCGTAGAACACCCCGTAGGCGATGAAGAGTGGCGTCCACTGCGCTTTGTCGGCGGCGGAGATGGGCCGGATCATGCGTCTGGCTGTTCTGCGAGCACGATATCGGTCACCGCGACGGTGTCACTCTCGACGAAGGTCACCGTGCCGATGCGGCCGACCAGCGTGAGATCCTCGATGCCCTGCTCGAGCAGTGCGGGCCCGCTGATGGTGGCAGAAACCACCTCGGTCTTCTGCGAGGCCTTGGCGTCGGTCTTCGCACGGCGGATGCCGATCAGCGCCTCACTCACCAGCGGAAGCAACCCTGAGGGGGTCGAGCCTGTCGAGACCGGCCACGCCGAAGTGTGCACCGAGCCCTCGTGCATCCAGCTCCACACCTCTTCGGTCGCAAAGGGAATGAACGGGGCGAACAGTCGCAGCTGAATGTCGAGCGCTCTGGTAAGGGCGAGCACCGCGCTCGTCTGACCGGCCGGCCCTGAGGCGCCGTAGGCGCGCTCTTTGACGAGCTCGAGATAGTCGTCGCAGAAGGTCCAGAAGAATTGCTCCGCGGTTTCGAGTGCGCGTGCGTGGTCGTAGTCGTCGAAGGCGGCGGTGGCGATGCCGACCACGCGATCGAGCTCGGCGAGCATGTCGAGGTCGAGCGGGTTGGTGACGTCACCGCCGTCCGCGCTGGAAAAGCTCAGCACGAACTTCGCCGCGTTGAGCACCTTGATCGCGAGGCGTCGCCCGATCTTGATTTGCTTCGGATTCTGCGGGTCGAAGGCCGCGTCAGTGCCAAGCCGGCTCGATGCTGCCCAGTAGCGCACCGCATCCGAACCGTGTTCTTCGAGGATGCTCGCCGGGGTAACAACGTTGCCCTTCGACTTCGACATTTTCTTGCGGTCTGGGTCAACGATGAAGCCTGAGATGCCCGCGTTTTTCCACGGCACCTGTCCGTGTTCAAGCTCCGCGCGCAACACGGTCGAGAACAGCCACGTGCGAATGATGTCTTGGCCCTGGCTGCGCAGCGAGTAGGGGAACACCAGGTCGAACAGTTCTGGATCCGTTCCCCACCCACCCGCGATCTGTGGCGTGAGCGACGACGTCGCCCAGGTGTCCATGATGTCGACCTCGCCGACGAAGCGT
>JANONY010000046.1:0-4039 GCA_031421055.1 Actinomycetes bacterium
CCGCCAACCCGGGCACACCCGCGCTGCGCCGCCTCGTGACCGAGAATCTCGCGGGCGTCGAGCGCGCCCTGCGGGTGCAGGCGGTCGACGCGGGTTAGGAGATCTACCGCGTGCCGCTGCCGCTCGGCGCTGCTCGGCTCGGCTCGGCTGCGGCTGCGGCTGCGGCTGCGGCTGCGGCTGCGGCTGCGGCGCATTGTTGGCAATGCGTAGGTTCGCACATACGCATTGCCAACAAAACACCGCGCTGACGCGAAACTAGAATTGGGGCGTGACTGACATCGACTGGAACGCCGTCTGGAAGGCCATCAGCAACTTCTACGACGCCGGCGGCTGGCCCGTGCAGACTGTCGTGATCATCCTCACGGCAGTCGCAATCCGCATCGTGCTGCACTTCGTCATTCGCCGCATCGTCAACCGCATCGTCAACGGGGTCAAGAAGAGGCAGGGCGCGGAAGACACGCAGGCGCTTCAGAACTCGCCGCTCGCCGCCGTGCGGATCGTGCAACGCACTCGCACGCTCGGCTCGGTGCTGAGCAACATCATCACCGCGGTCACCATCATCGTTGCGGTTCTGCTCATCGTCAACGCGATCAACGAGAACCTCACCGGTGCCTTCTCGCTCATCACCGCCGCCCTCGGCGCAGGTCTCGGTTTCGGCGCGCAGAACATCGTCAAAGACATCTTCAACGGACTCTTCATGGTCGCCGAAGACCAGGTGGGTGTCGGCGATGTCGTCGACCTCGGATACGCCACCGGTGTGGTCGAGAACGTCGGCATTCGCGTCACCCAAGTGCGCGACGTCAACGGCACGCTCTGGTACGTGCGCAACGGGGAGATTCTGCGCGTCGGCAACATGTCACAGGGCTGGGCGCGCGTCATCATCGACCTCGCTGTTCCCTACGATGCGGATGTCGACGAGGTTCAAGAGCGCATGCTCGCCACCGCAACCGCACTCGCCGCCGACGCGAAGTGGCGCAGCCGCGTGCTCGAAAAGCCAGAAGTGTGGGGGCTCGAGTCAATCTCGGCGGAGGCGCTGGTGATCCGACTGGTGGTCAAGACGCGCTCTGCCTCGAAAGACGACGTGGCGCGCGAGCTGCGCATGCGCCTCAAGCGCTCGCTCGATGACGCGGGCGTGCGGCTTCCGGCGCTCAACTCGATCGTGCTCAGCGGCTTCGAGGGCGCGACCTCGGTGCGCGGTGCGCGCCCGCCGAAGACGAAGCCGATCACGGTGCCGCCGAGCGAGGCCATGAAAGAGTCGACGCGGAAGGCCGCTTCACGAAAGAAACCGAGCAATGGCTGAAGACACCCTGATTCTGCGCAACGGTCCAGAGGGCGAACCGGTGGGCGGCAACCTGTACAACCAGATCGGCGGCCGCGAGACCTTCGAGAAACTGGTTCGCGCGTTCTACGAAGGCATCAAGAGTGATCCAGTGTTGCTGCCGATGTACCCAGAGCACGACCTCGAGGGCGCCATTCAACGCCTCACCGGATTTCTCGAGCAGTACTGGGGCGGCCCGACAACCTACAGTGACGAGCGCGGCCACCCGCGGCTGCGCTTGCGGCACCAACCCTTCAAAATTAACCCGGATGCGCGCGACCGCTGGCTGCACCACATGCGCATCGCGGTCGACAGCCTCGATCTCGCTCCCCTGCACGAGGCGACCCTGTGGGGCTACCTCGAGCGCGCTGCGCACGCGATGGTGAACACCTTTGAGGACTGACCCTCCGCTCATCGTGGTCATGGGGGTCTCCGGGGCAGGCAAGACGACCGTCGGCGCAGCCCTCGCCGAGCGGCTCTGCACCAGTTTTGCGGATGCCGACTCCCTGCACCCTGAAGCCAACGTCGCGAAGATGGCGGCTGGCACTCCGCTCACTGACGACGACCGCTGGCCCTGGCTCGCGCTGGTGGGGAACGCGCTGGCGAGCGCCGAGCGTGAAGGACTCGTTATCGCCTGCTCGGCTTTGCGGCGGGCGTACCGTGACGCGATTCGCGCGATGGCACCGACGGTGCAGTTTGTGCACCTGAACGTGCCGGCCGCAACGCTCGCCGACCGCGTCGCGAGTAGGCAAGGGCACTTCATGCCCTCGTCTCTACTCGGCTCGCAGCTACAGCTTTTCGAGCGACTCGAGACCGACGAGGCGGGCGTGACTGTCGACTCCGACGGCGGCGTTGAGGCCACAGCCGACGCCGCAGTCGAGATGCTCAGCCACCTCGCGTAAACACCTGGCGCACGAGAGGCACACCAGGCCGGTAGGCGAGGTGCACGTATGAGGGTGCATCGAGCATCACGAGATCAGCTCGCGCGCCCACGCGCACGATGCCAACATCGGTGCGCCGAAGCGCTGTTGCGCCGCCCGCGGTTGCCGACCAGAGGGCTTCGGCGGGAGACATGCGCAGGTCGCGCACTGCCACGGCGATACAAAAAGGCATCGACGAGGTGAAACTTGAGCCGGGGTTGCAATCGGTAGCAATCGCCACGGTGACGCCGGCGTCGAGAAGGCGGCGGGCATCCGGGTAGGGCTGGCGGGTCGAGAACTCGACGCCGGGCAGCAGGGTGGCGACGGTCGGGCTGCCAGCAAGGGCGGCGACATCCCCCTCGCTCAGGAACGTGCAGTGATCGACGCTGGCGGCGCCGAGCTCGACGGCGAGCTGTACCCCTCGAGACTCGCCCAACTGTCCCGCGTGCATGCGGGCGCCGAGTCCGCGCGCGATTCCGGCGGCGAGGATCGCCCGCGCCTGGTCGACGTCGAAGGCGCCGCTCTCGCAGAACACGTCGATCCACTTCGCGTGCGGGGCGACGGCGTCGAGCATGTCGCCGGTGACGAGGTCGACGTAGCCCGCGACGTCGTCGGTGAACTCGGTCGGCACGACGTGGGCGCCGAGGTAGGTCACCTCGTCGGTGAATGCGCCCGCGATCGCTACCGCCCGTGCCTCATCGACGATGGTGAGGCCGTAGCCGCTCTTGATCTCCACCGTGGTCGTACCCTGCACCCGCATCTCGTGCACGAGCCTGGCGGTGGTGGCGACGAGCTCTGCATCACTCGCCGCCCTGGTGAGGGCAACCGTGCGCCTGATGCCGCCCGCCGTGTACGGCTCGCCCGTCATGCGATGCTCGAACTCGTCGGCGCGGTCACCGGCGAAGACGAGATGGCTGTGACTGTCGACGAACCCGGGGATCACGCAGCGGCCCTCCGCGTCGACCCGGCTATCAGCGCTCGGCGCCTGAGCCGCTGGCCCAACCCAGGCGATGAAGCCGTCGTCGATGACGACCGCCGCGTCGCGCAGCTCGGCGGTCGCGGGGCCGACCTCTGGGTCGTTGGTCACGAGCAGTCCGATGTTGTCGATGACGGTCGAGGTCATGAGCGCCCCCGCAGGCCGGCTGCCGCCTCGAGAATGCAGAGCGCCACGAGGCGTACCGTTCGGCCGTCTGGGGCGTCTGCCGTGGCATCCACCTCGGTGATATCGATGGACTCAACCCGGCTGTCAGCACCGGCTGCGCGCGCGGCGGCACGCAGCTCGTGGGCCGCTATGCCCCCGGGTAGCGATGCAGGGCAGGCGGGCGCAACCGAGCGATCGCACACATCAACGTCGAGGTCGACGTGCACGGGTCCGCCGGCTGCGCCAGCGATCTCGAGCGCCTCGGCCATGACCTCAGCCATCGGCCTTCGGTGCAACTCGTCACGGTGGATGACGGTGATGCCATAGTCAGCAGCCCGCGCCGCGTAGTACGCCGAATTGGCAAAGTCGGCGATACCGATCTGCACGACGCGGGTTGCCGCCAGACCCGCCTCGATCAGCCGACGCACCGGCGAGCCGTTGCTCACTCCCTCGCGCAGGTCGTGGTGCGCGTCGAGCGTCACCAGCCCGGCGGTGCCGACTCGCGTGCCCCAGCTGCCGAGGGCCGCGGCAACCGTTGCCGCGTTGTCACCCCCGACGGCGATGACGAGTCGTGAGAGCGCAGCCGCGCGGGCAACGAGAGCGGTGGCCTCTGCCTCGTGCGCGTCTGGCTCGAGCGCGTCACCCCAATCGGCGAAGCGC
>JANONY010000047.1:0-7196 GCA_031421055.1 Actinomycetes bacterium
GACGAGCGCTCCGTCGACGAGGATGTGGCGGTGCACGACCATCTGGCGCGCCTGCGCCGTGGTGCGCGCGATCGCCGAACGCACGATGATCGCGTCGAGACGCATCTCCAGCTGCTCGACGAGGTTCTCACCGGTCAGACCTGCAGCCTTGCGGGCCTCTTCGAACTGAATCTTGAGCTGAGCCTCGCGGATGCCGTACTGGGCGCGCAGTCGCTGCTTCTCGCGTAGACGCACGGCGTAGTCGCTGTCTTGCTTGCGCTTGGTGCGGCCGTGCTCACCCGGAGCGTACGGGCGCTTCTCGAGGTACTTGGCTGCCTTCGGCGTCAGGGCAATGCCGAGAGCGCGGGAGAGGCGGGTCTTGCTGCGGGTACGTGACTTGGTAGACACGGTGTCCTTTCAATGACATGGCCGAGCATTTCGCGGCTCATGAACGTACATCCGACCGACCGCATCTTCATGAGGCTCGCGCGCACGTCGAGACGCCGCGATTAGTTCTGGAGGGATGTGCCCCGTTTCGAAACAGGGCCGCCTGATTCTAACAGACGATCTCTGGTCTAACAGTTGCTAGTCCCGGCCGCGAATGATGCGCCGCAGCTTCGCCCAGCGCGCGGCGACCTCGCGCTCGTTGCCGCGCTCGCTCGGCTCGTAGTACCGCGCCCCGAGTAGCTCGGTCGGCATGTACTGCTGTTCGACGACACCGATCTCAGTGTCGTGCGGGTATTGGTAGCCCTTGCCGTGGCCGAGCTTTTTCGCTCCGGAATAGTGGGCGTCGCGCATGTCTTTCGGAACGCGTCCGATTTTGCCTGCACGCACATCCGCTATCGCCTTGTCGATGCCACGGTACGCAGCATTCGACTTTGGTGCGGTGGCGAGGTACACAACCGCCTCAGCGAGTGGGATGCGCCCCTCCGGCATTCCGATCAACTGCACGGCGTCGGCGGCCGCCACCGCGATCACGAGGGCGTGGGGGTCGGCGATGCCCACGTCTTCTGCAGCGCTAATGATCACCCGACGCGCGATGAACCGCGGGTCTTCGCCAGCCTCGATCATTCGGGCGAGGTAGTGCAGGGCGGCGTCTGCATCGGATCCGCGAATCGACTTGATGAAGGCGCTGATGACGTCGTAGTGCTCGTCTCCCTGCCGGTCATAGCGCAAGAGCGCCCGGTCGACCGCACGGGATACGATTTCTGCGGTCACGACGGGTGTCTCGCCCTCGGCCTCCGTTGAGGACTCTGTCGAGGCGCTCAGCGCGGCAGCCTCGAGCGCCGTCAGCGCCCTTCGCGCGTCCCCTGACGCTAGGTGAATGATCGCCCCACGCGCCTGTGGCTCTAGCTGTACCCGACCCCCGAGCCCGCGTGGATCGCTCACCGCTCTGTCGATCACGTCGCCAAGGTCGTCGTCGCTCAGCTCTTCGAGGGTCAGCAGCAGCGAGCGAGAGAGCAGCGGCGAGATCACGCTGAATGACGGGTTCTCGGTTGTCGCCGCGACCAAAATGATCCACCCGTTTTCGACCCCAGGCAGCAGCGCATCCTGTTGCGCCTTGGTGAAGCGGTGAATTTCGTCGAGAAAAAGCACGGTAGAGATGCCGTAGAGATCGCGACGGGAGAGGGCTTCCTCCATTACTTGGCGCACATCCCGAACGCCTGCCGTGACAGCGGAGAGCTCGACGAAATGTCGGCCAGAAGTGTGGGCAACGATCTTGGCGAGAGTGGTCTTTCCGGTGCCGGGCGGCCCCCAGAGAATTATGGACACCGAGCCTTGCTCGCCCGACTTATCGGTGGCAAGACTCACCAGCGGGGAGCCAGCGCCAAGCAGGTGTTTCTGGCCAGCGACCTCGTCGATCGACGTGGGCCGCATGCGCACGGCGAGCGGGGTTGCGCCGCTTCGAAGTCCGGGCTGCGCGTTCATAGCGCCAATGCTAATCGGGAGTCCTGACGCCGTCAGTCAGCGGCATTTGGTGCGCCCGTTGCCAGCACCGTAAAGTTCAGGAGGGCATTCGCCCCAGCCCCGACGGAGGAACCCTGTGGCAACGAGCAAGAACCAGGAACGCGAAGCACGCGAGGCACGCGATCGCCTCAAGGCGTACAACGCGCGTCAGTCGGTGCACAAGCAGCAGGTGCGCCGCCGTCGCCGCGACAACCTCGTTGCCGGGCTCGGAGTTCTCGTCGTCGCAGCCGCCGCAACGGGTGTGCAGCTCTACTACTTCAACGGTGGCCCTGGCACCCCATCGCCGGCCCCAAGCTCGAGTGCGTCGGCACAAGCCGGCGGAAATGTCGGCGACGTGCCAGACGTCTCGGTGTCGGAGTTCCGTACGTGGACCGGCACCATGACCATCAACGGCATCCCGCTTGGCCTTGAGCTTGACGGTGCTGCTGCTCCGCAGGGTGTCGCAGCATTTGTCACCGACGTGCAGAACAACTACTACCCTGGCAAAAATTGCCACCGCATGGTGCTCGGTACCGGAGTCGGACTGCTGCAGTGCGGCTCTGCCGACGGCACGGGAGCCTCCGACCCTGGCTACTCTTATGGCCCGATCGAGAATGCGCCGGCTGATGGCACTTACCCGGCCGGCTACCTCGCTATTGCCCGCACTGGCAGCGCATACGGCAACGGGCACCAATTCTTCATTGTGTTTGCTGACACCGCTCTGCCTGGCGACGAATTCGGCGGCTACACGGTGATTGGCAAGATCACGAGCGGTCTCGATCAGCTGGTCGCGGGGGTTGTCAGTGGCGGCATCACACCGACGTCGAGCGAAACTGACGGTGCCCCAGTGATCCCCACGAGCATCGGAACCGTAACCATCCAATAACCGAGGGCACACAGAATTCTCAGTGCCCTAGGCTTATGCCCGGTCGATAGAGGCGTCGACCACGGCAGCAAGGCTGTCCCGATTACAGCAAGGCCAGACCTAACGGCAAGGCCAGACCTAACAGCAAGGATGAGGCACGTGGCATCAAACGATCAGGCTCCATGGGGTCGCGTCGACGACACCGGTACCGTCTTTGTGCGCGAGGCCGATGGCGAGCGCGAGGTTGGCCAGTACCCCGACGGTACGGCAGAAGAGGCGCTCGCGTACTTTGAGCGTAAGTTCACCGAACTGGCGGGCCAAGTCACTCTGCTAGAGCAACGTGCGAAGCGTGGTGCGCCGGCTGCAGACGTCGCCAAGGCGCTCAGGGCGCTCTTGAGCACCATTGCAACCGCCAATGCGGTTGGCGACCTCGCAACTCTCGCCACCCGGCTCGAGACCCTGCAGGGCACCGTCGGCGAACTCACCGAGAAGCAGACCGAAGAGTCAAAGGCTGCCGTGCAGGAGGCCGTGTTGGTGCGCACGGCAATCGTCGAAGAGCTTGAGACTCTCGCCGCGCACGACCCGGCTAAGGCCCAGTGGAAGCAAGTGGGCACGCACGTCGACGAGCTCTTTGCGCGCTGGCAAGCCCACCAAACCGACGGCCCCCGGTTGCCAAAGACCGAGGGCAACGAGCTATGGAAGAGATTCCGCGACGCTCGCACCATCATCGATGGCCACCGCAAGACGTTCTTCTCCGAGCTCGACGCCGTGCACAAAGACGCGCGGATCAAGAAGCAAGAGCTCGTCGATAAGGCCGAGGCTCTCGCGCCGAAGGGTGCGGACGGCGTGCCTGCCTACCGCACGCTACTTGACGAGTGGAAACTCGCTGGTCGTGCGGGCAAGAAGCTCGACGACACACTATGGGCGCGGTTCAAGGCGGCAGGCGACACGCTGTACCAGGCCAAAACCGAGATCGATGCGAAAGACGACGTCGAGTTTGAAGCCAACCTCGTGACGAAGCTCGAAATGGTTGCGGAAGCCGAGCAGCTGCTCACTGTCACCGACCGCGCGAAGGCCAAAGAATCCCTCGCCTCGATCCAGCGCCGCTGGGAGAAGGTCGGCAAGGTGCCGCGCGACAAGGTCAAGACGATCGAGGATCGCCTGCGAAAGGTCGAGACCGCCGTGCGCAAGCTCGACGAAGAGCACTGGCAGCGCACCGACCCGGAGAAGGTCGCTCGTGCCGACAGCTTCGCCGGCCAGCTGGCACAGGCAATTGCCAAGCTCGAGACAGCACTCGCAACGGCGAATGCGACCGGCGACACGAAGAAGATAGCCGAGGCACAAGAAGCCCTCGACGCGCGCAAAGCCTGGCTAGGCACTATCAAGCCCTAGCGGTTCTCCACAGCCCTTCGCTCTCCACCGATGCAGCAAGAATCGGTGTTGGCGCGCCCGGCAATCCAATGCTTGACGGATGAGCAAACTTGCGTCCATCCTTACCACGGCCGATCTGCCCCTCACTGAGCTGCACGCGCTTCGGCTCGACGGTGAGCTCTTCGCGATCGATGATGCCTTCTCGCCGATTGATCAGCCCGAGAGTGTGGCACAGCGCGCCGCGGCGCTCGAGGCGCAGTGCTCAGACCGCCTCATTGCCGAACAGCGCACGGCCGCGTGGGTGTGGGGTGCCTGCGACCGCCTGCCCGTGCGGCTGGAGTTGTGCGCACACATCGGTGCCCGCGCGCGCATCTCAGATACCGGTCGTATCGTACTTCGCGAGGTCGTAATCGACAGCGCCGAGGTGGTCACGATCGGACAGACTCGCGTCACGACTCCCCTGCGCACCGCCATCGATCTGCTGCGCTTTCAGCCGTCACTCGATGCAGCTCTCGTTACGCGACTACTGCGCATTGGCGGCCTGACAACAGACGATTGTCAGCGATACCTAGAGGCTAGGCACAACCTACCTCACAAGAAGATCGCACTAGCCCGCGTAAAACTCCTAGCCAGTGACCCGGTACGCGTCGTAGACGGCGTCGATGCGACGAACCGCGCTGAGGACCCGATCGAGGTGGGTCGTATCACCCATCTCGAAGACGTAGCGACTGAGCGCGAGGCGCTCTCTCGAGGTTGAGACGCTCGCCGAAAGAATGTTGACGTGGTTCTCGCTGAGCACACGGGTGATATCTGAGAGCAGACCGGCGCGGTCGAGCGCCTCCACTTGGATCTGCACGAGAAAAACGCTCGTCGAGGAGGGTGCCCACTCAACATCGATCATGCGCTCTGGTTCGCTCAGCAACGACTTCACGTTGATACAGTCGCCGCGGTGCACGGAAACCCCGGAGCCGCGCGTTACGAAGCCGACAATCTCGTCACCTGGCACGGGAGTGCAGCACTTCGCCAGCTTGACCAGGATGTCTGGGGCACCGCGCACAAGCACCCCAGATTCGCTGTTTCGCAGTTGGCGTGAGCGGCCCTTCGGCACGAAGTTGATCTCAGCGTCTTCTTGATCGGCCTCATGGTTGAGCGAAGCGAGAACCTTCTCGATCACCGACTGGGTCGAGACGTGACCCTCGCCAACCGCCGCATAGAGGCTTGAGAGGTCATCGAAACGCAGCTCAGCCGCGACAGAGTTGAAACTGTCTTGATTCATGAGCTTTTGCAGCGGGAGGTTCTGCTTGCGCATCGCGCGCGCTATCGCGTCGCGGCCCTGCTCGATTGCTTCGTCACGTCGTTCCTTGGTGAACCATCCGCGAATTTTGTTGCGGGCACGCGTGCTCTTTGCGAAACTCAGCCAGTCTTGCTTTGGTCCGGCATCGGGGTTCTTTGAGGTGAAAATTTCGACGGAGTCGCCGCTCTGCAGCTCGCTCTCCAGCGGAACGAGTCGCCCGTTCACCTTCGCGCCCATGGTTCGATGGCCAACCTCGGTGTGCACGGCGTAGGCGAAGTCAACCGGCGTTGCGCCCGCTGGCAAGCCAATGACCTTGCCCTGCGGGGTAAACACGTAGACCTCTTTTGCGCCGATCTCAAAGCGCAGCGAGTCGAGAAACTCGCCAGGATCGCTCGTCTCGGCTTGCCAATCGCTGATGTGTGCAAGCCACGCCATGTCGGCATCCGTCGCTGCGCTGAGCTCGTTGGCCTTACCGGCGTTCACCCGCTCTTTGTACTTCCAGTGTGCGGCCACGCCGAACTCCGCGCGCTGGTGCATCTCGTTGGTGCGAATCTGAATCTCGACCGCACGCCCGTCAGGGCCAATCACTGTCGTGTGCAGCGACTGATACAGGTTGAACTTTGGCGTCGCGATGTAATCCTTGAAGCGGTTGGGGATCGGGTTCCAGCGCGCGTGAATCGCACCGAGCACCGCGTAGCAGTCGCGTACCGAATTGACGAGAACCCTGATGCCGACGAGGTCGTAGATTTCGTCGAACTCGCGCCCACGCACAATCATTTTCTGGTAAATCGAGTAGTACTGCTTTGGTCGCCCTGCGACGGAGCCCTTGATCTTGGACTGCTTGAGGTCGTCGTTGACGGCATCGATGACCTGCTGCACGAACTCTTCACGTTGAGGAGTGCGCTGGCGAACGAGGCTCTCGATTTCGACATAGAGCTTCGGGTAGAGCACCGAGAACGACAGGTCTTCGAGCTCCCACTTCATGGCCTGGATGCCAAGCCGGTGGGCGAGCGGAGCGTAGATTTCCAGGGTCTCCTGTGCCTTGCGCGCCGCCGACTCGGCTGGCACGAATCCCCAGGTTCGAGCATTGTGCAGCCGGTCAGCGAGCTTGATCACGAGTACGCGAATGTCTCTCGACATCGCCACGACCATCTTGCGCACGGTCTCGGCTTGAGCGCTGTCGCCGTATTTCAGCTTGTCGAGCTTGGTAACGCCGTCGACGAGCATCGCGACTTCGTCGCCGAAGTCTCTGCGCACCATCTCGAGCGTGTACTCGGTGTCTTCGACCGTGTCGTGCAAGAGCGCGGCAGCGAGCGTTTTGGGCCCGATGCCGAGGTCAGCGAGAATCTGTGCCACCGCCACGGGGTGGGTGATGTACGGCTCGCCGCTCTTGCGCTTCTGGCCGGAGTGAGCGCGTTCGGCGGCGGTATACGCCCGCTCAATGAGTGCGACATCGGCTTTCGGATGATGAAGCCGAACGGTCTTAATCAATCGGTCGACCGCACCGGCAGGCTGGGCGCGCGAGAAGATTCGCGGCAAAAGAGTGCGAAGGGAGGCGTTGCTCGACGCAGTTTCGGTCATGCTGCTCCCTCCCCCAACAAATTCTAAGCGTGCAGAATTCTAGGCGCCTGGGTCATGCGCGGCAGGCAGATCCGCTGGCAGCGCGACCGGCAGCCCGATGCGTCGCCACGCCGATATGCCGCCGAGAACGTCGCCCGCTCGATGAGTGCGACATCGGCT